>JANLUJ010000448.1:0-10775 GCA_031363425.1 Pirellula sp. | reverse complement strand
ATATGGGCGATGCGAAACCGCAAAGGCGTCTGTTTTAGGGTGGATCCATTCAAAAAAAGAAGAGGCAAACGCTCCCCCATGGCCTCGCTTCCATCCAGTTCCGACGAAGCCCGTGTTTGAACCGTCGGAAACCGATTCTTCGACTATGCCCGAAGTTTACGGTCGGTTTGGACGGGGCTAACGTGTAATTCATCGAGATTTTTTTCGGTTGGATACATGGACATCGGGATTTTGACGGCCTTCATTCCGTTCGACTTTCCCTCTCGACCTACAAACCTCCAGTTTACTAAGCTACGGAACGATAGCTCACAAGTAGACGTTTTGATAGCTTTCGACTTCGGAACCGAAATCTCCATGGAAGGACGACTCGGAAATGGCTCAGCAATCCAACACAGAGTTTGAATACACAAAACCAGCTAGGCGTAAACGCTTCAAGAAGCGGCATATACTACTGGTAGTTTTTCTGCTTACTATTGCGGCCATCGCTTTCGGGGTCCCGTTTGCATTGCAAAACCGCGATCTCGTCGTTTCGACAGTCAATCGTAACGCGGGCATCGCTCCAATGCGAATTGACATCGCCGGCATCGAAGGGGGCTGGTTACGTTCGATCCGAGTCCGTGGATTGCGTTTGATCGATGACAAAGGAGCTGAGCTGATCAAAGTGGCGGAGATTGAGACCGAACTTAATCTGATTCGGCTAGCTACCAACTACAAAAACCTAGGCACCATAACGATACGTGGCGCTGAAGCTGATGTGGACGTGCAGCCCGGCACAACGAACATCGAGGAAGCGCTCAAGCCGCTCTTCAGGCCGAGCAATCCGTCAAACGCCACGACCACGAGCGCCAAAGCAGCATCTCCGAGTTTGCCCACCGGGCGTCTTCGCATTGCAGACGCGACTGTCCATGCGCGTGACAGCGTCGATCTTACTGCCTGGGACTTCACTGTCCGGGAAGCAGATATCCCGTTTCCTACGAAGGAACAGCCTGTCCCAGCGGTAACGCTTGTCGGCCTAGTCGAGCAAACCGAAACCTTGCCTGGTGAAGCAAAAATGGGAGGTCAGTTTACTATTCGAACTCAGCCAATTGCCGACAGTACTAGTTCAGCGTCGGCGGGTTTGGCCCCGATGAGGATGAACATCGCAACCAACGGCTTGCCGCTTCAGTGGTTCAGCTTGGTGAAGCGACGACTTCCCGAAATTCCAATTGATCGTTTGCTTGGTTTGGCGACGGTGCAAGCCGACATCGAGATGCGCAGCAATAGCAACGTTCAAGCTCAAATCCAAACCGTTCAAATCGACTCGCTACGAATCATAGCCCCAGCGTTGATAGGGAAGCGTGGCGCTGGTCTCCAGCAAATCAAACTGAGCGGCAACGTTCAGCTCTATCAGAATCGATTGATGACCCAGAACGCGACGCTACAGTGCGACATTGGTGGGTTGGCGGCAAACGCTGACATGCCTTGGCCGCCACCGATTCCCTCAGTGACCCAACCTTGGCTGAACGATACTGACCTGGAAGTTCGAGGCAATGTTGACTTGGCACGATTGATCCAGGTAGCGCCGGACCTAATTCAAATGCAAGACCAAGTGCAATTGCTTGCCGGCAATGCGAGCCTGACTGCCAGCCAAAGAAAATCTGCGTCAACCGCTGGAGCAACGAACATTGCGCCGCCTACCAGCAACTACTCCATGCAATTGGGTGGTCTTCAAGCAAATGTGCAAGGAACAAGCATGCGTTGGGACCAAGCTCTTCAGGTTTCTGTCGACGTATCTGCCAATAGCCAAGGGCAGCCTAGTTTCAAAGCGGATTGTACCTCCGAATTTTGTAAGATCGAGGGCAACGGGGATCTCCAAGATGGGCAGCTCGCTGGAAAATTTGACCTCGCGAAGATGCAGCAACGCTTGTCACAATGGTTTGCATTGCCCGTCGAGAGTCTAAGTGGCTCAGCTGAGTGCAAGGTTGTTTGGAAGCAGGATGGTAGCAATCGACTCACTGCAAATGGCAAGCTCGTGACGACTTCTTTGAATATTGTCAACAAGTTCGGCCAGCTCGACGAGCCGGCATGGGACGGGGACTTCGATCTTGTTGCAAGAGTGGATCAAGGTCGCATCATTCAAATCGATCGTGGTCAAGCTTCCCTTCGAGCAACCGGCGAATTGCTGTCGGCTCAAATACTGGAGCCCATTTCGTTGGTTGGCTCGACACCCGGAATGGCACAACTGCCGCCAGCTGGAATGCAACTGAAGCTGGTCGGAGACCTAGGAGGATGGCAACGTCGCGGTCAGCTCTTTGCCGGAGTGGATCCGGGAATGACCTTGGGAGGCAAATGCGAATTGGAAGCCCGAGGGGCGCTGGACGTGAACCATGTGGAGGTAACTCAAGCCAACTTCGTGACAGAACCGTTTATCTTAAAAAGTGGCGAAACCGTGCTTCGCGAGTCGCGCATGGTTGGAAATTTTACAGGTCGAATCGATTCACAAAACATTGGACGATTGCAAGTCGACAATCTGCTGGTCCAATCCGAGTCATTTGCGCTTCAAGCCAAAGATGCAGCCGTTCCAAATCGCGAACTTGCTCGCAACGGACAGGCCGGTTATCGAATTGACCCTAGCCGTTTAATGTCGGCGATTCAATTTGAAACCGCCAATGGCGGTTCCTCAAGTGACATCTTGGTGGAGGGAGACATTACTGGTCAAATCGTTTGGCAAGTGGATCCGCAACTGCTTGCCTGGCAATTGATTACCGATGCAAAAAATATCCGAGTGTTGCAGCGCAATGCAGCAACGAATCCGACTACGGCGCCAGGCCAGTTGGTTAACACAGTATCCAGTCGCTCCAAAATACCCTCTCTGCTGTGGGAAGAGCCGCAGGCCAAGCTGATTGTCGACGGACGCTATGAAGTTAGCACCGGCAAACTTGAAATACCCAAAGCGGAACTTATGACGGAGTGGATTGCTTACGCTGGCAAAACGAACATGTCGACCCAAGGTAAAAAGACTCTGTTGGTCTCACAGGGCAACATGACTTACGATGCCGCACGCGTTGCGCAAAGGCTTCGTCCATGGACCGGCGAATATTTGGCCGTTCAGGGACAACGAACCCAACCTGTCGAAGTCACCTGGACATCCAGCGAAAGCGGCAATTGGGCCGAATCGTTGCAAGCCAAATCGCAAATTGGCTGGGACAGCGCAAGTATCGTAGGAATCGAAATTGGAACGGCCGACTTTCCGTTGAAAATCGAGAACGGTCGTTTCCTTTCGCGAGCCGTAATCCCCGTTTCCAAAGGAACACTCCGTTGGAATCTTGATGGGGATGTAGCTGGAACGCCAATAGTGATCGTGCAGAGCCCAGAAAAGGTAATCGAAAATGTCGCCATCACTCGGCAAATGTGCCAAGGATGGTTGAAATACGTTGCCCCCATACTGGCTGACGTAGCAAGCGTTCAAGGAAACTTGAGCTTGCAAATTGACGAAGCTTCCATTGTTCCAACGGACTTGAAGCGACAAACCATCAAGGGGCAATTGCAAGTTCACGGTGCAAACGTAGGCCCTGGTCCGTTAGCGGATCAATTGCTTGGGCTTGTCCAACAGGTCCGTGCATTGCGCAAAGGTGCGGGAGCGACCGACGGTGGCGGGCAACAGACCACATGGCTACAACTGCCAGAACAGCAAATCGGATTCGATGTCCAACAGGGGAGAGTCGCTCACAAAAACATGCAGATCCAAGCCGGCGACGTTGTGATCAATACCTCAGGCTCGGTGGGTATCGATGGTCAACTTGAGTTGATCGCGGCTGTTCCAATTTTGAAAGACTGGGTCGACAAAACACCTTTGTTGCAATCCTTGGCAGGCCAGCAGATTCAAATACCTGTTCGAGGTACCATACAGCGTCCGCAGATGGACATGAGCAGTTTTGCATCGATCGGCCAACAGCTTGCCACGGCTGCTATCCAAGGTGCCGCACAAAAACAAATTGACAAAGGCATCGGAAAACTCTTTGGACCGCTTTCACAGCAACTAGGTCCGTTGCAACAAGGCATGCAACAGATGCAGCAAGGCGTTCAACAAAATCTACCTCAATTCCCCAACCTTCAGAACTTGCAGATACCAGGCTTTGGAAATGGAGGTCCTTTTGGAGGCGGTCAGCCTCCACAAGCTCCACCATCACTGCCGCCACAAGGTTAGTGCTTTGTCCAGATTAGATTTTTGGGTAGAGGATCTTGTTAAAGATCCTGCAGGCTGCGGATCTTTCACAAGATCCACTACGAAAGTCGCTCGGCCGTCACGACGGAGAAATCACGGCGGAGACCGCCGTGCCGCTCTGTCCCTGAACAAAGTCTGCCTGAGGAAAGGCTGACCTAAATGCGCACATTCAGCTTGAGGGCTTTGTTGGCGCTCCTTCACTTCTTGTTCAGGAAAGGAACCGGCTTCAACTCAACTTGCTTGACGGTTTGCAAGTACTCCAGGGTCGGCAACGCTAGTTCGCCACCAACCTGAGCATGAAAATGTAAACTGAATCCGTGCGGACCGCGCGCATCGATAAGCGTTGGTTGTAGAGTCAGGAAGGCTTTGACTGCATCCAACTGCCCCATCATGGTGGCGCAAAATAGATCGATTCGTGCGCCCCGTGAAAGCAGATGTTCAACGATCTCTCTTCTGCCCATGTGCGAGGCCCCTCCCAATGCTGTCTCCCAGTCTCCCCCGCCCCAATCGATCGAAGCATTTAAGAGGCTAGGTTCTCGATCGAGAAGTTTCTTTACCATTTCGAGATCCGAATGCGCGTAAATGACAAAGTCCTGCGCAAGCTGGCGATTGATTTGTGGTTTTTTCCAAGACGGTTTGAAGGAAGGGGCATCGTAATCTCGTTCAAAGGGGGCTTCGGTCGGCCCACTTTTTGGAACGGCCGGTTCGTCTTGAGTTAACGCACACTGGCTTGTCGCGCCAACCAAGGTTGTTCCGGCTACGATTCCAAATACCCTTCGCGTCACAAATTTTCGCATCACTTGTCCCCTCGCATCGTTTCGAACTCAAACCGTGTCGATCACTAAGTATAGCAGTTCTCCTACTCGACTTTGCCCCCTCGGTGCAGTAACTCTTTTGATGGAAATATGGCAAACGCTACTAGGCTGCAGAAAACGTCGAAACCGACTTCACGATTGCACAATCGTCTGGGAAAGTATGAAATGCTTGGATCAAAAGTTGACGTTCCCGTTGCTCGACGTGGACAAAACTGACGGCTCCGAAGGCAATACGTCCGCTAGAATCAAAGGAGTGGACTAGTTCGTTATCGCATTCGCTTGACTGCAATTGGTTGTGAAGCATCCAAAACATGTCGGTGGAGACATGCTCCAGCTCAAATTGCGTGTGATATGTCACCCCTTGCTTCCGGTCGACCTGCTCGACGCTCTTGCCTTTAAGGTTCGAACCGACTAAACGCCGCTTTTGTGGCAGCAGTTGTTTGGACGAACAAACAACTTCGGTCATGATGACCGATCGCGAGTTGAACGTTACGAGATGGCCATCGCTCGTGATATCGATTTTTGCGGAATACTTAGTGCGTTCGATCGAACGGCTGCGATAGATACTAAAAAGTTCGGGGTGAAGAGATCTTCCAAAAACGTAAAAAGCATGCTCGGCAACTGTCGGTCGGATCGAAAGCACGAGGTGAACCTAGCGTTGTTAGGAATGAACAATTTAAGAGGATGAGGGGGCGGGATTATAGCCCCTAGATTATGTCCCAACCAAGATCAACTTGGAAACAATTTCTCATTTGAAATTTTTCTCTCAATCAGCGACGAGTGGTGTTGACAAACCTCCTTTTGCACGATTGAAACTTCGCCACCTTGGTATCGCGAATTCCTTGGCGACGTGGCGCTTGGGGATCTGTTATCATGATTGCTAGAAATCTCGAATTGCTTTCGAAAACCAACTCGATCGGGATACGCTTCCAAGACCTCCAACGACGAAGACAGTGAATCCATGCATGTGGTGATGGCAGCTGCGGAAGCGATTCCGTTTGCTAAGACGGGCGGACTAGCGGACGTGTGTGGTACCCTGCCGCTCAAGTTGGCGGAGCAAGGGCATCGTTGCAGCATTTTTATTCCGGCGTATAGGCGCGCTCTTGCGTGTGGAATTCCCACAGAGGATTCTCATATCACGTTTGTCGTTGATATGGCTGGTAGACCTATGGCGGCGCGAATCCTCAAAGCTACGCTAGGCAACGGCGCAGTCGATGTCTATCTGGTCGACCAACCGCTCTACTTTGATCGAGACCAGCTTTACGGAGACGATCGCGGAGACTTTCGCGATAACTGCGAGCGGTTCTGTTTTTTCTCACGGTGCGTCGTTGAGGCGATCGAGCGGTTGCGTTTGCATGTTGACATCATCCATTGTCACGATTGGCAAGCCGGATTGATTCCCGCTTATCACAAAACCAACTTCCGAGAATTCAAGTGGTATTGCAATGCAGCCTCGGTGATGACCATCCACAATCTGGCATACCAAGGTCGATATTGGCAGCACGATATGGGATTAACAGGGTTGGACTGGCAATATTTTAACTGGCAACAAATGGAGTTTTTTGGCGATCTCAATTTACTGAAGACCGGGATTACCTTCGCTGACTTCGTTACCACGGTAAGTCCGTCCTATGCAATGGAAATCCAAACGCCAGCGCATGGCTGCGGATTGGACGGCACCCTCCGAGTACGAGGCAATCGAGTCGCAGGCATTGTCAACGGGGTCGACTATGATGTTTGGGACCCGAGTATCGACATCCATCTAGTTCAAAATTATGGGATAGACAATTGGCAGGAAGGAAAAAGGCGATGCAAGCTCGATTTGCAAACTCAACTTGGCCTTCCTGGACGCGACGATGTCCCTGTGATCGGCTTGATAGGTCGACTTGCCGAACAGAAAGGCTGGGACCTAGTGAAGCCGCTCCTTGAACAAACGGTGGATTCACTGGACGTCCAATGGGTCATCCTTGGGAATGGAGAACAACGCTTTGCAAATGCATTGTCCGATTTAGCCCAGCGTCGCCCAGATCGAGTGGCCGTCCGGCTCGAGTTTTCCGATTTGCTCGCGCACAAGATTGAGGCGGCCAGCGATATGTTCTTGATGCCAAGTCGCTATGAACCTTGTGGATTAAACCAACTTTACAGTTTGCGTTACGGGACGGTTCCAATCGTCCATGCTACAGGCGGATTGATCGATACGGTCATCAACGTCAACGAAGCTAGCTTAGGCGCTGGGACGGCTACTGGTTTTTCGTTTCAGAATTACGACTTCGATTCTCTAAAGGAATGCGTTTGGCGTGCCGTAGATACTTATTCGCGTGAACCCAAAATCTGGGATACACTAGTACGAAAGGGAATGACGCAGGATTGGTCGTGGACCAATAGCGCGACCGCCTATGAATCCGCCTACCGCCGAGCCCGCGAGTTGGCAGCAATAGAGGGTAGACTCTAGAGAGCCAACATCGCCATGAACGAAACGCGTTACGATTGGTTGTCGGATCGTTGGGTAATCTTTGCAACGAACCGGGAGGAACGTCCTGACCAGTTTCGTCAATCGTCTGGAGTCAATCATAACACCATGACGGAATGCCCGTTTTGCACTGGCAAAGAACATGAGACGCCGCGTCCTTCACTCGTTCTGCCCCTTCATGATTTCGACGAAACATCAACAAATCGAAAGCCTGATCCGAGCAAGTTATTTAGGCAACCATGGCAAGTGCGCGTAGTCCCAAACAAATTCCCGGCTGTACAGCGACATGAGTCGACTTCGGCCGATGTGGTCTTCGCACATTGCTTGTCCAGTCAAGTTCTTTCCAACTGTGCGAGTGAACTTGGTGGTTCGCCAACATCGCAATTGCAAACAGTACAAGCAGACCACCTCTTCCAACGAAATATTGCCAAAGGTGCCCACGAAGTTATCATCGAATCGCCTATTCATGTCGATAGTATTACTGCGCTGCCCGAAGACCACATCGTTCTCATCCTGGAAGCGTACCGCCGTCGATTGACTCATTGGCGAAGCCAGACAGACCTAAAGTACGCGGTTGTCTTCAAAAATTATGGCGCCGATGCAGGGGCATCGTTATACCATTCACATAGCCAATTGATCAGCTTGGACTTTGTGCCTCGCGACATCGAGAAGGTCAATCAGCGGTTGGTTTTGCACCGTGATAAGTATGGTTGCTGCTATATATGCCAAGTGATGAACGAAGAGGAAGAACGCCAAGAGCGGATCCTCTATAGTACGGATCACTTTGTCGCACTTTGCCCGTTTGCGTCTCGGTTTCCATATAGCTTTTCCATCATTCCCAGGGTGCACAAGAGCCGTTACGAAGAAATCGATCAAAGCGAACTCGAAGATCTGGCCATTGTTACCAAAAAAACGCTTAGGGCGTTGGAGTCGGCTCATCCATCGGCCGCATACAATTTTGTATTGCAAACCAGTCCGTTCGCCGGTGGCAACGAGGAAGCCTATCACTGGCGGTTGCGAGTGATTCCTCGTCTAAGCAAAGTGGCCGGCTTCGAATGGGGTTCCGACTGTTTTATCAACACCGTCACTCCAGAACAAGCAGCGAAAATCCTTCGTGCTTTTTTGTAGTTCGAAGACCCGATTCGGAGGCTAGCTGCATCCGATTCAATACTTGGTCGCGAGCTTTCAAGACGTTAGCGTTCCGCTAAGTGCGCGACTAAAGATCTCTCGAACCGAATGATCAATAGTTTGGCACATTCCTTCGAGATCCAAGTCGTCTTCATCCATCCCAAACGGCTCCTCGACGTGTTCAGCCACTACTTCCATTCCAATCATGAAATAGGCCGTAATGGTTGAAAGCGGGATGGTCCACCAACCAAAATCCGAGATGATTCCCCACGGCAAAGTCAACAAAAAGAGCAATATGCACTGCCTAGCAAAAACGCGATAGGAGCGAACAATCGGAGTCCTAGCAATGCGTTCACAACCACCGCAGACTTCTAGAAATTTCGCCAATTCTACATCGATGATTCGCAGCTCATCTCCATCCAAACTACCAGCGGCTTTTTGCATGGCAACCCATGCGTACAATTGCTGGACAATCAACGCGGGTTGATGATCGTCGTTGGACGATCCGCCATCCGCTCGTGCATTGGCATTTGCGATGGGCGGAATGCGAAGATGTCGCATTAACGCCGATGAATACCCACTAATACTTGTTTTCAAGAACACAACTTCGGATTCGGTCAAACGTCTTAAGCTAGATAGTTTGATCGCCAAATTGCGCGAAGAATTAACCAAGACACCCCACAGCGTCCTCGCTTCCCACCATCGCGCGTAGGCCGAATTGGTACGAAATACGAGTAGCCAACCAAGCGTCAGAGACATTGCAGCGTGTATTTGCGAAGGCATATCGCCAATGTCCTTGTAGGCCGACGCCTCCTTCCAAACTGGAAGGAAACTGTAGAGCCCAGCTACCGCAGCCAAACTCGATACATGGAGCAGTGTCTTGCTGAAGGCAAGCGGTGCAAATACATCACGGAAGATCATCCAGAAACCACGCGATGGATTGTTATTTGGGTAACTCGGATTTTTCAAGCACGCCGTCGGCGTTGGTGTCGAATTTGTCGAAAAAGGGTTGAATCTGTGCAGGTACTTGATCTCGAAGCACCCTTCCATCGTTGTCCTTGTCAAGCATGGCAAATATCTGTGCTGGCGACGGACGAGCCGTTTTCGCTTTCTTCATTTCAGGCGCCCTGCCGATACTTGGATCGATCGGAATCGAGACGTGAAAATAGCCAATCATCATCTCTTCGTAAGTCTGATCGCCCCATTGAACCCAAGCGTTTGGGTTAGGATTGTTGAGGTTGTTGGTAGAGTTGTCGAACGTAGCTTCACAAAAAATGCGAGTTCCATTTGGCATCTTTTTCTTGTCACTCAATCGATATTCGGTTTGCCAATTGAAGTCATATTTGGGGATATCTAACAAAACCTCACGATTGCCGTCAGGATATACAGCCGTGTACCGAAACGACTTCCCGCGAACATGCATGTGAGGGCTCATTGAAAGCAGATCGCAGTTAGGAAGTTCTTCGGGCTGCATTGCCGACACGGCGTAGCTTCCATCGTTTGGTGGAATGCGAAAATTAGGTTGCACCGAGCTCGTTGTCTGAATCTCATGCGTAATGGTTTTGACGTCGGCAAAAAGGAAGCCAACCTTGCTCAAATCGGTTTGGGCTGTCCCGTTGGGAGTGTAGTGGATTTGGAATACAAGCTCGCTATTAGCGGGGATTCGTTTGGCCATCCCCGCTGGCATCGCTTCTGCACGCGTCCCCGGCACGTAGCCCACTAAGAATCCGCGTTCGGCACCCAGTCCGCCTCGCTGATTGGTTCCCTTTTCTCGCACAAAAACCAGAATGTGATGAACGACCGCGCGATTGCCTGCAACGATTTCCATTCCATTGATCCATGTGTCTTGCGTCAACTTTGGATCCGCAACAAAGTACTGGTACTGAACTTCACCTCGAGCCGGAACGTTAAATGGCTTGTCGCTCATAGGAACGACCAGATCCGGTTCGCGAGGCAATTGCCAGCCGGCTACAAACGTCAACGGTGCTGGCTCTTTGCTTGCATCGCCACGAATTGCTCCAGATCGAGCCCAGGCCTTGATCGTGGCGATTTCTTCGGCTGGCATGCGACGGTCGTTCTCAAATGAGCCATGCGATTCACTTGCGTGCCATGGCGGCATTCGACCTTCGTCGATGACCTCAACCATCATATCGGCCCA
>JANLUJ010000384.1:0-3399 GCA_031363425.1 Pirellula sp. | reverse complement strand
CGGCAAGAAATGACTTTTCAAATTGTATTGTCAATTGATGTGGTTTCTAATTTGTGGTGGCAAGATGGGTGGCGATGGTTCCGAAGCTGCCCCGCTTGATCCCGCCGATGGGCGCTATATTAGTTTTGCCGCGGAATCGGTATTCCAGCCCCGAAAAGGGGAAGAGTTACGAACGGCAATTCGGGAAGTTAGCGCCTCCAATGCGGTTGATGCCGTCGTCAAACGAGTTCCAATCCGTTTGCGACTTAAAGTTGACCCATCTCGACTCAGTCGGCTGATTTCGGCATGCGGCAGCGCCGAATTAAGACTAGAAGTCTATCAAGTGCGATGGAATACCGACCCTGCGCCAGCGGTAGGCACGGGTGGGGGCGGAATGAGTGGCTACGATGGTGGCGGCAGCAAAGGCGCAATGGGCTCTGGCATGGGTATGCCCGGTGGTAGTGAGATGGGCGGCGGAGGAGATGGATATGGTTCTGGTGGCTCAAGTGGATATGGTGGGGGTGGATATGGCATGGGTGCAAGTGCAGTTTCCCCGGCTCAAGATGAACTTGCCGAGATATCCGTTGAGATCTTTGGACTAATTTACCTTTACAATCCGGTTAATATCCATTCGCTTGGGACAGAAACCTTGGGTGACAAAACCGATACGGCGGCGGCAAATGCGACGCCCAACGTAGCGACACCCAATGCGACTGTACCCAACGTGAATGCTCCTAACGTGAATGCTCCCGTCGGTTCAAATCCCGCCACTACAACCGATTCAGAACAGCCTTCAGCTCCAAATGCACCTGCAAATGAGGTCCCGGCTCCGCCCGGTAATCAAGCCGTAGGTGGAGCAGTAGGCAACGCATCAAATTAACCGGTTACAACCAAGTACGAGAACTTGTTTTTCGTAGTATCAAAAATACAATCCATTGGCCTTCAGGCAAATTCAATCGGAACAAGGAATCTGGGCATGTCCAAGAAAAAGAAAAGTACGGGATCCACTTTCAGTATCAAAAACTTTTTCATTATGCATGTGGAAAAGCTTGTCTTTGGATTCATCGCGCTGCTTGCAGGCTTAGTGATGTACCTCGGTTTTAGTGCGAAACCGTTTTCCGGCGTAGAGTCCCCAACAAAACTCCAGGATACCGCCACGCAGGTGTCGCGGAGTATCAAGGAGGACCATTGGGCTGCCATGGCCACTGAAGAGGGCCGTTTAGTAGAACCGAAGTTTACGCGAGCCGCGATGGAATCTTCGATGGCGGTCGACTTCAGGCGTTTTAAGGATATTCCTCCCCAATCGAACGGGGGAATCGCGACCCGTCGCGGTGATCCGACACTATTGGGCCCTCATGACTTGGAGGCGAAATACTACTACGGTCCCATCGCTTTTTTCAGAACAGAGGACAAGCTTGAAGCCCTTGAGGACGCAAAAAAACTTGATCCCCCTAAGCCAAAACCAGGCAGCAGTGGTAAAGGTGGGGCAGGAAGCTATGGAAGCGAATATGGTTCCGGTGGCGGAAAAGGCGGCGGAATGTCTGGGGGTATGGGCGGATACACCGAGGGAGGAATGGGAGGAATGGGCGAAGGAGGCTACGGCGGCGGATATGGAGGTGCTGACTCCGCACTTGCTGGAAAACGCAGATTGACTCCTGGATATGACCTTGGGTTTCGAATGGGCATGAGGACCTTTTTTGAGAATATCGGGATGACGGGGGCTGTCGAAGGCGTCAACAACATGAAGCCAGATGTTGCTCCAGCCGCACCCAAGAAAGTCGTTCCTGTAGCCGCCGGTTGCGTCGTAGTCACCGCGCTTGCTCCGCACGAAGAGTTAGAAGCTGAATATCGAAAACAGTTTTACGAAGTGTTTGGCTATATGGAGGGTCGAGACACTCCAAACTATGTTGGTTTCGAAGCACAACGAGTTGAGGTGACCGATCCAAACAAAGAAATCAACGAATCGGATTGGCAGCCGCTGCCGGATGCGAATCCCGTTAAGTACAAGGAAGTAATCAAAAAACTTCCGGGTAGCTGCCAAGAAGTGCATCCAGCTCATTGGACGGATCCGAACATTTCTATGCCAATTCTCCCCATGTTGCTAAATGATTTTCATAAGTATGCGATGCACAGCAAGATTACAAGTGGCGCGATCGAAGAAGTTGAAACCACCGCAGGTCAAACAGGAGGCTATCCAGGCGGAATGGGAGGCATGGGAGGTATGGGTGGATATGGAGATAGTTACGGCCAGTCTGGCGGATCTGGTGAGGGTGGATTCACCGAGGGAGGTAGCTCTGGAGGAGGCTATCCAGGAGGCATGGGCGGTGGATACCCAGGCGGTAGCAGTATGGGTGGTGGATACCCGGGCGGAATGGGCGGAATGGGCGGCAAAGGAGGCGGAAGTGAAATGGGAAGTGGCTATCCTGGCGGAAGCAGTATGGGTGGTGGATATCCGGGTGGAATGGGCGGAATGGGCGGCAAGGGCGGATCCAGCGGGTACACCGAAGGCGGCATGGGCGGCTACGGCGGTGGCGGCTATGGAAATGCAGGCTTTGCGATGGAAATGCCGAAGAAACTTCCGAGCACAAAATACAAGTTGGTTCGCTTTTTCGACCTTAAAGCGGTTCCAGGAAAGGTATACAAGTATCGCGTCAGGCTACTGATGTACGATCCAAATTATCCAGAATGGGCCGGCTTTAAACCAACTTCAAGCCATTTAACGGCCGAGGCTTTGGCACGCGTCCATGACCTAGAAAGCAAAGAACCCAAGGAAGTTGCACCTGCGAATCCTTTGGCTACCGGAACTGCGACTGCAGTTGCTCCTACCAAGCGAATTAGTCGACGTGAATCGGCTTGGTCGGCTCCAAGCAAACCGATTTTAGCTGCCAAACCCGCTTCGGTTTACCTAGCTCGCAAAGACGAGGAAAAACCAGAATGCATCTTGGTTGACTTTGATAGCGGTCGCGGCATTTACGTGGCGCGAAAAGAGCAGGTAGGCAAGGAGGCGGGAGACCGCGGCTTGGTCCTGGGAACGCATAGGACCAAGGCAAAAGAATCCATCGAGTTCATTCATCCTACCATGAAGGTGATCAAGGCTCTGAAAGAATACAGGTCGTCAACGTATGTTTCGAAATTCGTGACGGTAGTCGAACTCAAAGGACTCTCGCCGTTGTCGATGGCGAACGCAAAGGACCCGCTTAAAACCGGATTGGAACTGGTAACGTTTGATCCCATCTCAGGTCAAATCGTGGTCAGTCGAGAGTTTGATAACTTTTCCAGTTTTCATATGTTTGCTCAACCTGACTCGCCGGCAGTCGGACCACTTGGAGGTGGACTTTCGGACGGAGGTTCCGGCGGAGGTGGTTATGGTGGTGGTGGCAGCTATGGTGGTGGAATGGGTGGAATGGGGATGGGCGGAAA
>JANLUJ010000374.1:0-30906 GCA_031363425.1 Pirellula sp. | reverse complement strand
AATCGCATGTGAAAATACCATTCATCCCGCGTTGTGAAAGGTTTGACCCCGGAGGTGATTGGATGTTTCGGAAGCGAATCGAATTTGGCGTCCCAATGTGGATTGACGGACCAATGGGTTTCGAAATAGCCGCCGAGCCATTTAAGAAATTCGGGACCACCGCGATCGGTTGGTACCTCGACTGCGTAATGGATGCAGACGAAGCCCGCCCCGCGATCCATTTGTTTCTGGAGTTTCTCTAAATGGGGCAAAGAGGGATGCCCGCCACCGCCGTCCGAATAGATGACGATCGCATCGGCGGTATCGAGTACCGATTCATCCGTTGGCCAGCCGTTTCGAATGACTTCGCATTTGACGTTGGGATCAGTCTTTTGAATGACATCGGCCAGGATACGGGATCCAGCGAAATGTTCATGCGAGCCATAATCGTGACTAGGCTTACCGGCGATGAAGACAATCCGCTTGGCGACGTTGTCCGTGGCAAAGGAAGCTCCCGATGACATCAAGACAAAGAGCAGTCCCAGTCTTCTTGTGAGTAAACTAGGCTTCACGAGTGTGGCTTTTAGTCGAAACAGCATGAATGACCTCCATTCGAGGAAAGGGATGGGAGTTGAATGGTTTTTGAAGGTGAGATAGACTTTCAGCCTTTTTTTTCGAATCCATAGGCCGAGAGTAAGCACATGATAAATGCTTGGATCGAAGCAGGTATTGTAGCGTGAGAACTACTTCGCGCGACGTCCTTTCGCATTCGCGGGCAAGATTGAAATGGTTCCCAAATACCGCAGGCTTGTCCTGCGGATGGTTATGCTTTCAAGCTAAACTCAGAATTGGACTTTGTATTTTTCAGTCATTCTTCGGCGGATGTCGGCTTCCATCGCATCAATCTGAGCAATCAATTCTCGATAGGAGTAATTCCCCTGAGCCTGAGCCACGGCCTGGTATTTGCCAGTCGAATTTGAGTCGTTGTAGTAGTACCCTCCTCCGTAGGATCCACCGTAATACCCGCCGCTGTATCCGATTTGAGAGCCACCGGCGTTATTTACCGTAGCGGCTGCTCCGACTTGAATATTGGTTTGTTGCATCGCTACCATATTGCCTCGCAAGCCTTGAGCAACCTTGACGCTGAAGTCAACTAATTCGGGATCCACGTTCAGCGTAGGGAGGTCGTCGATTCGTCGGGCCATTTGGCCATTCCATTGGGCTCGTTCTCCCGTGTTCATGGCTGAGTAATCGCGGACCCGTTTAATAAGATTGGTGGTCTTGGCAAAGTAAGTCTTGTTGACCTCTAATAAGGCGCTTTCGCTCGTGGTGTCCTCTAGGGGTTCGAGTTCTGTCGTGGGCAGTCTAGCAGCCTGTTCCTGCAGCGTAAAAATTCCAACGAGTTGATCGATCGTTTCGGCAGAAATTGTACCTCGGAAAGCCAACGAATTGCCGTCCATGGACGCGGTCCATTTGGAGGCCTCTGGAACCGATGAACTGTTTCTTCTCAGAACTTCGATGAAAAAGTCCTTTGCTACAGGCAGCAAGTACGAAGGGGAGGAACCGAAATCCATGCTGATAATGCATTCATCCAAATTCTTTCGTCCGACGATAATTCGAATTCCATGAATGGTTGATAGGATCTTCGCAATCGCTTTTATTTCTAATCCTTTAAGCGATTCAAAACTCTCGATGCGATTTTCGACTGCAAGGGAAGACCATGTATCCTCTAGGTCCACTGCCAGCATCAGCGACAAAAATTTTGTGGCTTGTGCAGCTTGTTGTTTAAGGTAGGGCGAGGAGCTGGCGTTTGATTCCTTGTTCAACCACCTCCCGACCAACTTGCGGTCCGTTGGCCTAACAATTCCCAAGACGTTGTTGTCCATTGGCACTAGGTAGGACTGTCGTGGCGACCAAACCACTTTTTTGCCACCAATCGTGTCGACGTATCCCTTGACTGACTTAGCAAGGTAATCGGCGCTTTTCAAATTCCGGAAGGTGACATAGCCGATTTCCCATGTGGGTTGCAATGGCTTGAGATTTAAGTCTGCGGCAATGCGGACCTCTCCCATTCCATCTGGAAAATCTGCATGCATCATCGATCCCCTCGTCAATGTTCGAATCGACGGTACGTCCGCGTACAAGATCGCGTTGGCACGATTAGGCGCCGAGAGCAAGACGTCGGCCAACGAAGGCTCTTGAGAGCAAACTCGTCCTCCCAGGAATCCAACGTAAGTCAAGACAAGAAACAAAGGACAAGAAAGAATTGCTCGACTCACGATGTAGCCTTTAGAGAAATAGAAGTATTTTGATTTAGAACAACAAACATTTGCGAGTTAAAGCACAAGTGTAATTCGCTTTAGAGCGAATTGTAATCGACCCGCCTGAGCTTTGCATTACCTCGGAGGGATATCGCGTTTCTTCCCCCGTTTATTCTCGAAATACAGTCGCGTTTTTTGAATACTGGCCCAACTTGCCGATCAATTTTCGCAGAATTCAGCAATACCTTTGGAAACGAGAACCGCTTATTCTATACTTGTGCCCGACGCTCAACGACACATCAAGTATCTCAACTTTACGCATCGTATTAGGAAGTTTGCTATGTTTCCGCACTTTTGCTTTTTGGTTGTTGGTCTAGCTTTCCTGCAGCTGCCTGGAGCCACGAAAAAGGAGTGGTCCGACAAGACAGGTGGATATCAATTCGAGGCGACTTTGGTTGCTTTCGACAATGAAATTGTAGTACTTAAATCTGCCGACAAGGAGAGAATGAACGGGCACGAGCTAATCTCGATCCCGAGAAAGGACCTAGCTTCCGCGGATCAAGAATATTTGAACTCCAAAGAAGCTCTCGAGATAACTTCGCAAATGGACAAGCGTCAAAGTTGGACCATGCGCGACGGTACCAAAGTGGTCGGCAAAATTGTTGACTTTGTCCGAAAAGACGTCACGGTCCAGCGTCGACGGTCCAAAATCTACGTGAACGATCGGCTCTTTGACAACTTGCCCGAAGTGTACCGAAGAATTTTCCCGAAGGTGGTCGAGGAATTCGAAAAGATCAAAATCCCCGAAGAGAAGGACCTAGAGAAGTGGGTGTTGACGCTTCGTGGCAACCCAAAAACCTTTCATTGCGAAGGTGTGATTCTTGAGTTTGAAAATGGCGACGAATATGCCATCCCCTTCTTTCTCTTTTCTGAACGGGACTTGAAAGCGATTCGCCCAAGTTGGGAACAATGGTCAGCGGCAAAATCCGACGAAGAGCAGAAACGGGAACATAGTCTTTATCTTCAATCGCAGGCAAGCAATTATCAACAAAGCGTCCAGAACCAGCTTGCAATGCAGCAACAATTGGCAGTTGCTCAACTTCAAATGCTTGCAGTGTCGACAGGGGCAGTCGATCTTTGGGAAGTCTATATGTACCCAGGCCAAGGTGTCATGGGGTACCCAATTAATGTGGTGGTTTCGGCTAGAGATAGTTCGCAAGCGTCGTATCAAGCTGTGGCCCGTAATCCTGGCTATGTAGTTGGCCCAGTAAAAAAATTGTCGCGAAGAAGATAGCGAATTGGACTGATTGATTTAGTCGCGACTTAATTCAATACTCTTCGTTTATCTGCGCCGCGTGCCACAGTTCCGTAAATCTAGCTGCGACGTAGGGATTGAGGCCAGCGCAGTAGTCGAGGCCCAGTTTGTTGATTCGTATCAGCTGAATGACGTCATCCAAATCTCGGGGGCGATGTGCAGCCGTCATACCACTCGCCAGTTTCAACTCGATCAGGGTCTTAAGCGTAACGAATGGAATTCCTTCGTCGTGCGACTCCGAAACGGATTCTGGTTCGGGAAACGAAACAGGCTTAGGAAGCCCATCACCAGGAAACTCCCCAACGATCAACGCGTCCACATTCACGTTGGTCACAGAGTCCCTGAAATTTTTTGACCCTTCGAATTTGTCGAGCCATCCAAGACCGATCCAACGCGCTTTGAATCGATGTAGATCATCCCGTCGGATGAGGATGTCAACATCCGATGTCGTTCGCTTGTGCCCATGTGCATTGGCCGCCATGGCGCCCGCGATTGCAAAGGAAATACCCATTTCGCCAAGCGCTTTTGATAAACGACGCATCGTTTCGTGGATCGGTGAAGCTTCCATGAAAAATTGATCAGCTCTCTTTGCAACTTGTAGAATCGATTCGGCCATCGGATACTCGTTCTTGCGTTTTGATCGTTCACGGCACCCATAATTATATCGAACAACAATTCAACAGATCCGTTATAGTTGCGAGATAATGGAAATCAAAAATAAGATTCGCAGTAATTGGGTAAGTGGTGTGTGGCCGAATCGCAAGGGTACGCAGCGTCCGCCAAGGGTGAGGAACCCCAATCTGGCTTGCGAGAAAGGCCACGTCAGACGAATATTCGTTGTATGCTATACATGCAGTTTGGGCATGTCGGAGTCGACATCCTATAGCTTTCGACTGCAAAGACCAAGCCGTCAAGAAAGATCGCTGCGAGCGATCTGCGGACTTAGGGTATTTGATTGTTGAACCGCCAGTCCAAGATCCTTAACTTAATCGCCAAAAATGAACAAACGAAACGTATCAAAGAGTAATTTTGTGAAGGCCGCATCCTCTCCAAACGGAGCGAGGTTGTTTCCGTGGATGATCTTGGGATTTATTGTCGGTGCACCGGTGATTGCCTATTTCGCATTCCTCAGTGGACCGATCAAAAAAATCGATCCAAGCGGGCAATCAGAAGCTGCATCGCCAGTTGCTTTCGGGTTCTCGGCGACGATACCTGGCTCGACACGACAACCTTCCGATGCGCCCGAGGGGATGGTTTGGATTCCTGGCGGGGAGTTCTCGATGGGATGCGACATTGTGGGCGAATCGTTGTGTGGCATACCCGGTGTCAGTCTCGATGCTGCTCCAATACATCAAGTTTATGTTGATGGGTTTTGGATGGATGCGACGGAAGTTACCAACGAGCAATTTGCAAAGTTTGTTGAGGCGACTCACTACGTGACCGTAGCGGAGAAGAAACCCACGGCGGACGAATTTCCTACCGCGCCCATCGAAAATCTTGTGGCCGGTTCGACGGTTTTCACGCCCACCCCTTCGGCTGTGCCTTTAGACAATTATTTTCAATGGTGGAGCTATGTTCGTGGCGCGGATTGGCGACATCCGACAGGGCAGGACAGCGATATCATCGGTCAAGAAAAATTGCCTGTTGTGCAAATCGCGTACGAAGATGCAGAGGCGTATGCCAAGTGGTCGGGTAGACGATTGCCAACCGAGGCGGAATGGGAGTTTGCGGCTCGAGGCGGCAAAGCTGGCTGGTTGTACGCATGGGGCAATGTACTTAAACCCGAAGGCGTGTTTCAGGCCAATATCTACCAGGGTAGCTTTCCGGTTCAAGGGGGTGATACTGGGCAGGATGGCTTCAAAGGTATTGCTCCCGTTGCCCAATATTCCCCAAACAGCTACGGTCTCTACGACATGTCGGGCAACGTCTGGGAGTGGGTAAGCGACTGGTACCGCCAGGACTACTACGCCTCATTGAAGAAGGAAGGGGTAGCACGAAATCCCGTTGGACCTTCTTCATCCTTTGACCCAGCGGAACCGACGGAAAAAAAACGAGTTCATCGCGGTGGCTCCTTTTTGTGCTCCGACAAATATTGCACTCGCTATATGATTGGCTCACGTGGCAAGGGAGAAGTTCGGACGGCGAGCAATCACGTTGGGTTCCGCTGCGTCCAAGGGGTGACGCGATAGCTGTTTAATCGAATCGCGGCCGTCGTCTTCCAAGGCCTTCGCCCTATTGATTCGATTTCGGCCTACGTCGCGTCTAGGTCCGGATTCAACAAGTTTTCCCGTAGTGACGGGTGGGGACGTTGTTGGCTGCGACTATTTGTCTCTTTGAATCGCTGACAACAAAATTGCAATAGAACGGTTATCCAGGTGTCGAAAGAACCCATCTCCGTAAAGTATCTTTCTCGAAGCTACCTTCCGTCAAGTCAGGGTAGCCAGTAAACTTTGCGAAAACCTTAAATGCACGCCAAGTGGCGTGGTGATTGCCAGAAAGAAGCGACACTTTAATCCATCATGCAACGATTTTTGTTCCCTCGCTGGACGAACAAATTCTTGGCTTTGCTAGGAGTTTTGGCTGCTGCCGGTGGCGCTTATGCCGGCGTCCTTTTCCTTGGTGTAACCAGTCCAGAAACCTTGAACACGGGGTATCGGCCTGAGCAACCTGTTCCATTTAGCCATGCCTTGCACGCAGGCGAACTGAAGATGGACTGTCGCTATTGTCACAATACAGTCGATAAATCAGCGCATTCAAGTGTCCCGGCAACGCAAACTTGCATCAACTGCCACAGTCCCAAGACTGCAGCGGGCGCTCCTGCTCTTTCTGCTGTTCACTCGGATAGCCTAAAACTCAAGCCCGTTCACGATAGTTGGAGAACAGGTGAGTCTGTGCCCTGGGTCCGAATTCATCGACTTCCTGATTTCGTGTATTTCAACCACTCAGCACACGTCAATCGCGGCGTTTCCTGCGTCACATGCCATGGACGCGTCGACCAAATGGCCATCGTTTACCAAGCCAAGGATCAATCGATGGCATGGTGCATCGATTGCCATCGACATCCCGAACCACACCTCAGGCCAGTCGAAGAAATTACCAATCTTGCCTGGTCGGCTGGTTCGGAAAAAGAGCAGTTTGAATTGGGCTCCAAGCTCAAAGCAGAGAAAAATATCAATCCTCAAGTCAATTGTGCGGTCTGCCACCGATGAGCCAATCTGGTATCGATCACCAAAAGCGTTATTTCCGTAGCCTAGACGAATTGCAGCAAACTCCTGAGTTTGAGCAGTTTTTGTCGCGTGAATTTCCACAAGCTGCGTCCGAATTCCCAGAGGGAGTTTCGAGACGTCGATGGCTTCAAGTCATGGGTGCTTCCCTGGCCTTGGGCGGCGTGTCTGGCTGTCGCTATAACCGCGAAGAGGTTGCGGCTTTCGTCATTCGACCGGAAGGTCGAATTCAAGGCGTGGCAGAGCGATTTGCTACCAACTTCGAGTGGGCAGGTCGCGCGGTTCACGCGCTCGTTACCAACTTAGAGGGTCGCCCAGTCAAGGTGGACGGTAACGCAGATCACCCAGCCTACGCCAACAGCCAACCAAGTGATTTCGCGAAGAATCCAAAGCTTCGCTCCGCTGGAACGGATGCATTCACTCAGGCATCGATCTTGTCGCTGTACGACCAGGATCGAATAGCAGGTGTTTTGCAGCGATTATCCCCCGGTAAAGCACCAGAGCGTTTCGTCAAAGCAGATAAAAAAGCCGACCCAGATGATCATAAGAATTCGTTGAAGAGTTGGGACGAGTTCGGTAAGTATGTTGCTAGCGAAAGAGTCAAGTTGGCCGCGTCGAATGGCGAAGGTCTTGCAGTTGTTTACGAACCGACGCGCAGTCCGTCGGTTCGTCGCATGCTTGCAGAAGTGATCAAGAAATATCCGAAAGCCACATTGGTTCGCTATGAATCGGTGTTCTCGGGTGACGTTTCCAAAGCAATCGATGCTGCCGGAGCCGGTAAGTCCTCGATGGTTTACGATTTGGATCAAGCCAAAGTCATCGTTTCGCTAGATGCCGATGTGCTCGGTGCCGATTCCAACGCGGTTCATCATGCTCGTCAGTTTGCGAATCACCGTTCACCCGTTGAGGCCGGCGATCGGCGGATGAATCGACTTTATTGCGTGGAGTCGCAGTATTCGGTTACTGGAGCCGCCGCAGATTTCCGTTTGGCGTTGCAATCCAGGCAGATCCCATTCTTGCTCCTCAAGATTGAAGAGGCGATCGATGCTGGTGCAATAGTTGAGGACAAGGAAGAATCCATACCGTACAACAAACTAGCCGGTCCGGATCGCGTCAAACGCATTGTTGAATGTATTGCTAGCGACCTATTGTCTAATAAAGGTTCGAGTTTGTTGGCTGTAGGAAGCCATCATCCTTTGCCAGTTCAGCTCGCTGCCATCCGAATCAATGCCAAGCTTGGCAATGTTGGCAAGACCGTCCAATTCTATGAGGTTAGCAATGAGCTTGCAGGTGTGCCTTCAATCAAGCTCGATGATTTTGTGATGCGAGCTAAGGAATTCAAATCACTTTGGATTCTTCCCCCCAATCCAGTTTTTACGGTATCTGGCGACATCAAGCTTGCGGATGCAATCAAAACCATTGGCGATGTTGTTTATTTATCGAACTACGACGACGAAACCGCTGAACATTGTGCTTGGACAGTTCCGGCAACGCATCCGCTCGAAGCTTGGGGAGATGTGCAGGCGTCGGATGGTGTACTAAGCATTGGTCAACCCATGATTTCGCCGTTGCTTGTGGGTAGCAAATCGGTCATCGAGTTCTTGGCGATCATGTTGGATTTGCCGGTGGTTGACGGCATGAAAATCGTTATGGAGACTACCAGTCTGGTGCTGGGAAGTTCGATCAGCGAACGAGCCTGGAAGGAATCCCTCCACATTGGTTTTGTGGCTGGGACTGGTGGAAAGAAGTTCGCTGGGGAACTCAAAGCCGACGGAAGAACCGTGAGTGGCGGCGGATTGACGACTGCTACTTATGCGCTGACTGACGGGCCGATCAAACTGGAGTTGGATCCGAATAACTTAGAAGTTGTTTTGCGTCCGAGCGATTCGGTTTACGATGGACGACTTGGAAACAACGGTTGGTTGCAAGAGCTTCCGCAACCGATCACGAAACTGACTTGGGACAACGCAGCGATTTGCAGTATCGGAACGGCGAACCAGCTCAAGCTAAAGCATGGCGAACTGGTCTCGCTTCGCTTGGTGGATTCGATGGTCAAGCTCCCCGTTTTCGTTGTGCCTGGGCACGCAGAGGGATCGTTCACGGTCAACCTTGGTTACGGTCGAAGCAAGGCAAAGGGAGGTATCATTGCCGGAGCGGTCGGCACCAATTTGGCGTCCTTCCGTCGATGGAAGCAGGCGGCTATCTATACCGGTATTGAAGCTATTGGAACAAGCGAACCCTACCGGCTTGCAACAACCCAAGATCACTTTGCATTGGACGAGATGGGGATGGCCGAGCAAGCCAAGAGGTCGCCCCAACTGGTTCGCGAAGGAACCCTGGACGAGTACAAATCAGATGCTGGGTTCACCAAAAAAACGGTTGAGAAGCACTTTGAGAACGAGTCGCTTTGGAAAGAGCCTAAGGTAGATACAAATCACAAATGGGGCATGACAATCGATTTGAACAAATGCACCGGATGCAACGCTTGCGTAGTCGCTTGTCAATCAGAAAACAATGTTCCAATAGTTGGCAAAGAGCAAGTGATTCGTGGCCGTGAAATGCATTGGCTGCGGATCGATCGCTACTTCCAGTGCGATCAAGTAGCGATGGCGACCGCACACGAATCGTTCAAGGATCCGATCGACGCAACCATTGTGACGCAGCCAATGGCATGCGCGCATTGCGAAACCGCTCCTTGCGAAGAAGTTTGCCCGGTCGCTGCGACGGTACATACCGAAGAGGGCATCAATGCGATGGCATACAATCGCTGTATCGGAACTCGCTATTGCGGTAACAATTGCCCGTACAAAGTTCGCCGCTTTAACTACTTCAATTACAACACGGAGTACGGATACTTTTACGGTTGGCAAGACAACCGTGAGCAAGCCTCACAGAAGCTGCAATCGATGGTTCTGAATCCAGAGGTAACGGTTCGCGGACGCGGCGTTATGGAAAAGTGCACGTATTGCATACAGCGAGTCCAAAACGGAAAGATCAAAGCCAGAACGACAGTAGAAGGACGGGTTCAAGATGGCGACATTCGATCGGCCTGCCAAGAAGCTTGCCCCAGCCAGGCGATCATTTTCGGCGACCTGAATGACAAGACCAGCCGCGTCTATCAATCGCAGAGCGACTCAAGGGCTTATGCTGTTCTGGAAGATTTAAATATCAAACCGAGAACGCTTTACTTGTCCCGAATTCGCAACGTACCCAAGCGACTTGCAACTGCAATTCAAACGAAACCAATTCGCCCCGGCCACGGGGATGACCACTCACACGAATCAGGTGACCATGGCCACCATAACTAAGAATTTTAACCCTCGCGAGATCGACAATACGGAAGATATTCCGGGTAGACGCGCGCCGTTGATCACTGGGAATCAATCCTACGCATCGATTACTGACATGGTGTGTCGGGTTGCCGAGGATCCGCAACCGATGTTGTGGTATATCCTTTTTGGCTTCTCGTCGATGACGGCGGTTTCGTTTTTGGGGTTGATCGGTTACCTGATCCTAACGGGTGTGGGTATTTGGGGTAACATGAATCCGGTCTTTTGGGCTTGGCCGATTGTGAACTTCGTGTTCTGGGTTGGTATCGCGCACGCAGGTACCTTGATTTCTGCGATTTTGTTTTTGTTCAGGCAGAATTGGCGGACGAGTATCAATCGTGCGTCGGAAGCCATGACGATTTTTGCTGTAGTATGCGCCGGCATTTATCCTGGGATTCACGTTGGACGGGCTTGGTTGGCATTTTGGCTTTTGCCTTATCCGAGTCTCAATTTGTGGATGTGGCCTCAGTTTCGAAGTCCATTGCTTTGGGACGTGTTCGCGGTTGGAACCTACGCATCGGTTTCGCTTGTCTTTTGGTATATGGGCATGATTCCCGACTTGGCAACTTATCGAGATAGGAGCAAGTCGCCGTTGCGACGAATGATTTACGGAATCCTGTGTCTGGGTTGGACGGGTTCGGCTCGGCACTGGCTGCGTTACGAAAAGGCATACACCTTGTTGGCCGCATTTGCAGCCCCACTCGTATTGTCTGTGCACACGGTAGTTAGTTTTGACTTCGCCGTTTCGCAGGTCGCCGGTTGGCACACGACCATTTTTCCGCCGTACTTCGTAGCGGGTGCTATTTTTAGCGGATTCGCGATGGTGGTGACGTTGATGGTGCCGGCAAGAGCGATTTACAAACTAGAAAATTTGATCACGCTGCGTCACCTTGAAAACATGAACAAAATCATTTTGGCAACTGGGTCATTAGTGGGTTTGGCTTACGCGACCGAGTTTTTCATGGCTTGGTATAGTCAGAATCAATACGAGTATTTCACGTTTTTCAATCGCGCATTTGGCCCTTACTATTGGGCCTATTGGACCATG
Organism: Pirellula sp.; assembly: GCA_031363425.1. Lineage (GTDB taxonomy): Bacteria > Planctomycetota > Planctomycetia > Pirellulales > Pirellulaceae > JBKCUI01. Next base: position 19,750 of record JANLUJ010000374.1, on the reverse strand, counting down.
TGGACCTGCAACGTGATTTCACCCCAGTTATTTTGGTTTAAGAAAATTCGGACTTCCACTTTTTGGATGGTTGTGGTGTGCATCTTTGTGAACGTTGGCATGTGGTTCGAACGATTCGTAATCACTGTGACTTCGCTCAGCCGCGACTTCTTGCCGAGTTCGTGGGGCTACTTCAGGCCAACGCTGTTCGACGGATTGATGTTCTTTGGTAGTTTCGGTGTCTTCCTGACGCTGTTCCTTTTGTTTTGCAGATTCCTTCCGACGATCGCCATGTCGGAAGTCAAAGGCATCCTTTCATTGACGTCGCATTCCGAACACGGCCATGATGGGTCGCACGGACATTAGCTAGAGATCTTGTTAACCTAGTCGATTCACCGGCCGCCCATTAGCGGCCAAGCCAACACCCAATAAAAACTGTCGCCAACCGATACCAACCATGAGTGAGCACAAGCCACGCAAATCGATCGAAAAGAGAATGCCTAAGGCGTTTGGCTGGATGGCTGAATACCAAGATGAGCACGGCTTGTTGGCAGCAGCGCGTAAAGTCCGCGACTCCGGCTACACGAAGACCGATGCATTCACGCCATTCCCGGTGCACGGAATAGATGAAGCCCTTGGGATAAAGCCAACCGTTTTGCCGTTCATTGTTTTGTGTGCTGGATTCACCGGGCTTGGTACGGCACTATTGATGCAATGGTGGATGAACGGTGTCGATTATCCGTATATCATTTCGGGTAAACCGTTCGGGATTACTCCGGCATCCATTCCCGTTACCTTTGAGTTGACCGTATTGTTTTCGGCGTTCACTTCTTTTCTTGGAATGATCGCGCTAAACAAACTTCCGAAGTTCAGCAATCCTGTCTTCACGAACCCGCGTTTTGATCGCGCTACAAACGATCGTTTCTTTTTGTATGTGGAAGCGACCGACAAGTATTACAATCGCGAGTCCGTGAAAGAGTTGCTCGGGGGAACGCAGCCTGATTCGTTGGATGAAGTTTTGGAAGACACAACGCCGAGTGCACTGCCTCGGCCAATCATTTTAGGTGTGTTATTGATCGTGGTGGCAGGATTGATTCCCGCCATGATTATCTTGAACATGCGAGCTGGCTTCAGCACCGCTCCAAGATTTCACTTGTTCTTCGATATGGACTTTCAGCCCAAGAAAAAAGCCCAGCAGACGACGACCATCTTCGCTGACGGCCGAATCATGCGTCCGCAGGTCAAGGGGACTGTTGCTCGCGGGCAATTGGAAGAGCAGGACCCGTTTTACTTGGGTTATGACCCATCTAAGATGACGATGCTCGAGGAGAGTGCCTCGGGTGTCATGCTTGTCTCGTCTCAAACGCCTACTGCAAGTCAAGACGGCAAAGCGGACGGTCAACAACCAGCTGCAGCCCCAGAAGCCCCTAAATTGCCTTGGATCGACACGCTACCCATCGAAGCCAATGAAGACAGCATGAAGTTGGGCAAACTAAAGTTTGAGACCTACTGCTCGGCTTGCCATGGGTACGCTGGATTTGGCGATGGATTGGTTCACAAACGTGCGGATTCACTTGCGCAAGGCTATTGGTTGCCGCCAACCTCCATGCACATCGACCGAGTACGCAACCAACCCGTTGGGCAAATATTCAATACGATCACCAAAGGGCAAGGGAAAATGGCTTCTTATGCATCGTCTCTGTCACCCAAGGAGCGTTGGTCGATTGTTCTTTACATCAGAGCGTTGCAACGGTCCCGCAATGCAAACATGGACGACGTTCCAGTCGAGATGCGTTCTTCATTAAACGATTTGGCAACGCAAGCAAAAACAAGCCCAGAAGCGACAAAGTAGCGATAGTCTCATCGACTATTGCTCAACAATCCCTGAACAAGACCATCGGTATCCCGCAGCCTCGACGAAGTGAAATGAACCTTAACTACGACAAAGCCACAATCGAGCTCCCCCAATCATGGCGAGCCAATGCACCGATTATTCTATCGGCGGGACTAATTTTTTTGGTTGTCGGTATGGGCTGTGCGTTTCTAAGTCCAACCAAGGTTGGCGATAATTCGCAGGGCTTTAGGTATTTGACGCATTCCTATCTGGCAAACTTCGTCTACGTCTTCTCCTTCACCTTGGGTGCCTTGTTTTTCATTCTTATGCAGTTTTTGACTCGCGCAGGTTGGAGTACATCTATCCGTCGATTGGCCGAAATTTTAATGATGATGATCCCCTATCTGGCGATCCTCTTTGTCCCAATCATAGTCATGCTTTTTTGGGGCAGTTCCGCTTTGTATGAATGGAATGCAAAACCATCGGAAATGCCCAATAGCGTGATCGCTTCCAAGGCAGCCTTTTTCCTTACCAAAGAATTCTTTACCATTAGAACGGTCGCATATTTTACTTTCTGGATCCTTGCAGCGAGTTGGTTCTTCCGACTTAGCCGGCAGCAGGATGAATCCGGTGATACCGAGTTATCCTTAATTCGGCAGAAGTGGTCTGCTCCGCTGATCATGGTTTTTGCCCTGTCGGTCAGCTTTGCTGCTTTCGATTGGTTAATGAGCATCGATGCGGATTGGTACAGCACTATTTTCGGCGTGTATTTGTTTTCGGGTAGCATGATGGGTTTTTTTGCGCTGATGATCATTATCAGCATGCTTTTACAAAATGCCGGCAAAGTTCAGAAATTAGTCACGGTCGAACACTTTCATGACATGGGCAAATTTACTTTTGGTTTCGTCATGTTTTGGTCGTATATCGCGTTTTCGCAGTTGGTACTGATCTGGTACGCAAACATCCCCGAAGAAACCAACTGGTACCGCGTGCGTTTGGAAGGAAATTGGGCTCCGTTTTCCTACGGGCTAATCCCTGTCCATTTCATCATCCCGTTTTTGTTCTTGATGAGTCGGCACGTGCGTCGCAATCGAACCGCCTTAACGGTAGGGGCTGCCTGGGTACTCTTTGCACACTGGTACGACATGACGTTTCTAGTAATGCCAAATGCTGGCTCATTAGAGTTTTTCCCATTGTTTGGGCATTTGCTGGGAGGCATTGGAATGCTTTGCATTTTTGCGGCCATGTTTATACAGCGGGCGTCCGGCGTTCCTTTGGTTGCAATGCGCGATCCGAGGTTGCCCGAAGCATTGTCCTACGCCAATCCAATCCTATAACTAAAATACCATGGCACGATACGACGACCTGAATACAAAAATGATCGCCTACGCAACAGTGTTGAGCGTGGTCATCTTGGTGATTATCCTGCAGGGAGTGCAAGCTCTTTGCTACAACATGGTAAACCTCGAAAACGCAAGAAAAGATACCCCAATAATTGACGCCGCGATGAAGGCAAAGAGTGAACAGTTGCTATCGCTTAGCGGTTACAAATCAGCGGAGGTAGTCGATGAGACCGCTCCGCCACCAAAAAAGGGGGAAAACCCAGCCATGAAACCAGTAATTCGCATCCCTGTTAGCGAAGCACAGAAGTTGATTTTAAAGGAATTGGGAAGCCAAAATGATCTCATACCTACTCCAGGTGCTTGATGTCATTGGCTAGGTGACGATAAACAAATGTTCAATTACAGTTCTAAAGCCGTTCGATTCATCCTTGTGGTAGGTTTTTGCCTATTTGGATTGTCGCTTGCGTCGGCAGAAGAGGACAAGATTCCGGAGCGGCTCGACGGTGTATTCGTCGAAGAACGGCTTGGAGAGGACATTCCGTTAGACGTTCAATTCATGAATGAGAAAGGTGGGATAACCACCTTGGGAAATCTCTTGAAGGACGGGAATCCTCTCATTCTGACACTTAACTACAGCGATTGTCCTGGATTGTGTGTCGCGCAATTAAACGGCTTGGCCAAAGGTATCAATGAGGTTGGCTCGTTGAGTCTGGGTAAGGACTTTAAGATGGTCTCGATAAGTATTAATCCCCGCGAAGGGCGTGAGCGTGCGGCTGCGACGAAAGAGAAGTATTCGGAGAGCTTAGCGAGCAACCATGATTCTAAAGGGTGGAGTTTCCTGGTTGGCGCCGAATCGGATATTCAGCGGATTACAAAGGCTGTAGGTTTCAATTATACGTACGACGCCAAACACAACCGGTACAACCACGCTGCAGCCGCGATTTTTATTTCACCAAAGGGCCGAATTACGCGATATCTTTATGAAGTGGGATTCACGCCTGAAACGTTGAAAATGGCATTGATCGAAGCTGGCGAGGGGAAGATCGGCTCTTACTTGGATGCCTTTGTCCTTCGTTGTTATCATTACGATGCCAATGAGAATCGGTATTCTGCCAATGCTAAAACATTGCTGTCTATTACAGCTGGTCTTTTTGTCACGGTTGGCGTTATTTCGTCTTTACCATTTTGGATTTCGTGGAGACGCAAGAGCGCGACAATTGGTCACGCGACACGGGAGAGACGTCCGCCTACAATAAACGAAACAACTTCAAAATCTAACTAATTCAAATGATAACATCACTATTTGCCGACATAAATGACACGTTTTGGTTTCCAAAGCAGGCGTCTACCTTTGCCAAAGACGTTGATTTCCTCTACGACGCGATTCTCTACATAAGCATCGCTTTTTTCATCCCGATTGTGTTTGCGATGATCTACTTTACGATCAAGTTTCGTGAACGCCCAGGATACAAAGGGTCAATCGAAGCATCGCACAACACCACCATTGAGGTCCTGTGGTCCGTTGTGCCAACCTTGATTGCGGGCTGGATTTTCTGGGAGGGATTATTGGGATATCTCGACATGCAACGCCCGCCTCCAGCCGGCACGGAAGACGTTAAAGTCTTTGCAAAAAAGTGGAATTGGAATTTTAAATATTCAAACGGTGCGGAGAGTCCCGAATTGCACGTACCCGTCGGGCGCGCTGCAAAAATGATTATGCGATCAGACGACGTCTTGCACAGTTTCTATGTGCCAGCATTTCGCGTTAAGCGAGACCTAGTGCCCGGTCGTTACAATTACACGTGGTTTGAGCCGACCATCGAGGGTCAATACGATTTGTTTTGCAGCGAATATTGCGGTGACAACCACAGCACCATGGTTGCCAAGGTTTTTGTTGATAGCGAAGAGAAATACGCGAAGTTCCTGGCGGAAGCGATCAAGGAGCCAGAAGACATCGTGGAACGCGGAAAATGGCTTTACGAGCGAAAGGCTTGTAAGGGATGTCATTATGCGGGCAAAGATGGTGCCTCTGGCCCCGGTCCTTCCTACAATGGATCTTGGGGCAAACCCGTTCCGCTTGGTAAGGGTGCCGAGAGCAAAGAGCAGATATTTGACGAAAACTATGTTACCGAGTCGATTCTGAATCCAGAGGCGAAGAAAAGAAAAGGCTACGAAGCGGCTGCCGCCATGCCCTCCTACAAGGGGCAGCTAAAGGTGGAGCAGATAGAAGCGTTGATAGAATTTATTAAGTCGCTAGAGTCTCAAACACCGCCTTCAAAGAAATAATCCGGCTCAAAATGAGCAGAAACGTTCAAATACAATTCAATTACGAACAGGAATAAACCCATGAGTGTTGTTGCTAAACCAGTGACAATGCCGGCCCCAAATTTAGAGGCGGGCGAGGAAGACAACTACCTGACGCATTCGTCTGGTTTTTTAAGTTGGGCATTAACGCTCGACCACAAGCGTATTGGGTTAATGTATCTCACTTGCGTGATGTCCTCATTCGCGTTGGGTGGGGTTTTGGCTCTGTTGGTTCGTTTGCATCTTTGGAATCCTAACCTGGATGCAGCTCAAGCCTTGTTTTCGAATAAGCAATACAACCAGCTTTTCACGCTTCATGGAGCGGTGATGGTGTTTTTGTTCATCATCCCAAGTATACCTGCCGCACTTGGAAATTTCCTGCTCCCGATCATGCTTGGATCAAAGGACGTTGCGTTTCCGCGATTGAACCTTTGCAGTTTTTACCTGTGGGTTGCTGGGGCAGTCTTCTTTTTGTTCTCACTGTTTGCGACCGGTCTCGATACGGGATGGACGTTCTATACGCCTTATAGCATCGAAAGCCAAGGGCCAGTGGTCGCGGCGACCATGGGGGTGTTTGTACTTGGTTTTAGTTCAATTTTCACGGGACTCAATTTCATTGTAACCATCAATACCATGCGGCCACCGGGAATGACTTGGTTTCGAATGCCGTTGTTCCTTTGGGCTGTATACGCCACCGCAATCGTTCAGGTTCTCGCGACGCCTGTGCTTGGGATCACAATGCTCCTGTTGGCTGCCGAACGCATTTTGGGTATTGGGATCTTTGATGCCAAGTTGAATGGAGACCCGGTCGCGTTCCAACACTTCTTTTGGTTTTATTCCCACCCTGCGGTTTACATCATGATTCTCCCGGCGATGGGGATAATAAGTGAGTTGATGAGTGTCCATAGCCATAAAGGCATTTTCGGATATCGAATGATCGCCTACAGTTCCGTTGCAATTGCGCTCTTTGGATTCTTGGTCTGGGGGCACCACATGTTCACGAGCGGCATGGCGGATGTAACAACCATTGTGTTCAGTGCGCTAACATTTACCGTTTCTATCCCCTCGGCTATTAAGGTGTTTAACTGGATCGGGACCATGTACAAGGGTACGGTTTCGCTAAACACGCCCATGGTTTATGCGCTAGCGTTTATCTTTTTGTTTACGATAGGTGGCTTGACTGGGCTCTTTTTAGGAGCACTTTCGACGGACATGCACTTGCACGCAACCTACTTTGTTGTAGCCCACTTCCACTATGTGATGATGGGGGGAACACTCGTAGCGTTCTTGGGTGGGTTATTTCATTGGTGGCCAAAAATGACCGGCAAAATGTTCAATGACTTTGCAGGAATTGTTTCAGCAGCAATTGTTTTTGTCGGCTTTAACTTGACCTTCCTGCCGCAGTTTGTGCTTGGCACTAGGGGTATGCCGAGAAGATATGCGTCCTATGCAATTGAGTTTCAAGACTTGCATAGGCTTTCAACCATCGGCGCGGTCATGTTAGGCATCGGACTCCTGGTCGCAGCGTTGACATTGTTTCATTCGCTGTTCTATGGACGCAAAGCCCCACGAAACCCATGGGGTGGCGCCACTCTCGAGTGGGAATGCTCTTCTCCTCCGCCACACGACAATTTCAGTTCCGCACCAACCGTTGGAGATCCTTACGATTTCTCCAAGATCGAGTACGACCCAAAAACTGCTAGTTATTTTACGAAGAAGTAACGACAACGGTTTGAAACCCACCAACTCAATAAACAAACTATGACAACTGCGGTCGCACCAGAACAAACGGAACATGAACACGACGCACACCATGAGCATCCTGCTTGGCTTGCGCACCATTTCGACGATGCTGAACAGCAATTTGATGCCGGCAAAATGGGGATGTGGCTTTTTCTCGTTACGGAAGTGCTGTTCTTCAGCGGTATGTTCTGTGCGTACGCGCTCTACCGAAATCGGAACCCCGAGGTATTTCATTTTTGTTCCAGTTTCTTGAATGAAAAACTGGGCGCGATCAACACTGGGGTTTTGCTTTTCAGTTCATTGACCATGGCTTGGGCGGTTCGCGCATCGCAACTCAAAGAAACGAAAACATTGATCGGGATGCTCGCTGCAACCTTGGGATGCGCTGCGGTCTTCTTGGGGGTCAAAGCTGTTGAGTACAGTCACAAGTGGGGTATGGGGTTGTTTCCCGGAAAATTTTACGTGTCTCAGATTGCGGGCGCCCCTCATTCTGATACCCCATATCTATGGTACCTGTCGATTCCACCTTTGCTTCTGCTGGTTTGTTTCGTTCTGTATTATGTTTACGGATTCGTTTCTGCTAGCAAATTCCATTTGAGAGTTGCTGGTCCGCTCGTTGTTGCTGCCCTCTGTTTTTTTGGAGGTGTGAAGCTTGGGCTAATTCTCGAAGCCGAAGCAGAGCATGGAGATGCTCACGGCGAAGCCCATAGTCATGCAGATCACGATGATTCACATTCTGGGGAGCATTCCCATCCACCGGCAACCGTGGATTTGCTCGCATCGGATGTCGGGCCACTCAACGATGTCGCCGTTTCGCCGGCTGAGTCGGTTACGCCGGAATCGAATGTCAACCAAAAGGGGATGGCCGGGCTTTTCTTTAGCATCTATTACTGCATGACCGGAGTTCACGCCTTCCACATTGTTGGAGGAATGATTGTGATAACGTGGTTGATCGTGAAATCGGCGAGGTTTGAATTTCATTCCAAGTACTATGGTCCGGTTGACAATGTCGGGCTCTATTGGCACCTGGTCGACTTTATTTGGATTTACTTGTTCCCATTGCTTTACTTGATCACTTAGGTCGTCGTTGGCCCTCGCTTCAGTCGTTCGTCACAAATCGCACTTACTTCGAAAACCATTTTAGATAAAAACATGTCAGCACCTACTGTTGAACACTCGCACGACGCGGTCGGTCACGGCCATGGACACGATGGCGAATTCTCGCACCCGATGCCGATTTGGATGCTGCTGACAGTTTTCGTGGCATTGCTCGCATTGACCATTTTGACCGTGTTTCAATCTACGTTCAATCTCGGAAACATCGAAGTTTGGTTATCGCTTTCCATCGCGACTATCAAGGCGGGGTTAGTGATCGCTTTCTTCATGCACTTGCTTTGGGATAAGCCCCTCAATGCGATAATCATCTTAAGCAGCCTTGTTTTTGTTGCGCTGTTTCTTGGGTTTACGATGATGGATGCGCAAGGCTACCGGGAGAATCTCATCATGAATCCGACTCTGGATGATTCACAGCCTGCGACTTCGGAAGTGCCGATTAGCAAGTAGTTCCTAATGATTACCATCGAGCTCAACGGACAAGCAAGCCAGGTCGACCCAGAATTGACGGTGGCTGACCTGCTTCGATTGGCCAAAATTGAAAGCCGATTCTGTGCGGTAGAATTGAATCTCGAAATTGTTCCCAAGGATCAATACGAGGAAAAGCAATTGGGCGATGGCGACAAGATAGAGGTCGTCACGTTGGTGGGTGGCGGCTGACATGCCTTTCGACGAAACATTAACCATTGGTAAGCATGTACTGAAGAGTCGCCTCATCGTCGGAACGGGCAAATACGACACCGTGCAGCTTATGAACGACTCGTTGGAGGCGAGCGGCTCGGACTGTATAACGGTGGCTGTGCGTCGCGAAAAGCTCTACGACAAAGAAGGAAAGAACCTACTCGACAACGCATTCTTGGCACGTTTTACTTTGCTCCCAAACACGGCAGGATGTTACAACGCTGACGATGCGGTTCGAGTCGCAAGGTTGGGTAGGGAGATCTTGAAGTCGTTGGAGAACCCAGGCGCGGATTGGGTCAAGCTAGAGGTATTAGGTGACTCCAAGACCCTACTGCCAGACCCCATTGCAACTCTGGAAGCATGTAAGAGGTTAGTGGGCGATGGCTTTCAAGTTCTATGTTACACGAGCGATGACCCGATCATGGCTGTCCGTCTCAAGGCAGCGGGTGCGGCTAGCGTCATGCCCGCTGGTTCGCCTATAGGTAGCGGCCAAGGGATTCTGAATCCAAATAATCTTCGCATAATCCTCGAATATCTTAAGAGCGATGACCCTAACTATCCTGTCATCATCGATGCAGGGGTCGGCACAGCCAGCGATGTGGCAATGGCCTTTGAATTGGGGGCCGACGGCGTATTGCTCAATACTGCGATTGCACACGCTCGCCACCCTGTTGCTATGGCGTCCGCCATGAAGCACGCAACGATGGCCGGTCGCTTGGCTTACCAAGCCGGTCGCATACCGCGTAGATTATATGCAACGGCAAGCAGCCCCGAAGAAGGACTAATCACTTCGCGACCATGGTAAAGTTTCCCGTCCGTGGTAGTGAGGCTGTGGTGCAGTTTATGTCAAGCGATTCTTCAGATACTCCAAGCTATCAGCTCAGCGAGCTGATAAAATATGCACTACGCCTTGGTACATTCGGGTTTGGCGGCCCCGTAGCCCTAGTCGGCTACATGCACCGGGACCTAGTCGAGGATCGTAAGTGGATATCCGAGACTGAATACAAAGAGGGACTTACGCTGGCGCAGTTGATGCCAGGACCCCTGGCGGCACAACTAGCGATATACCTAGGATATGTTCACTACGGAGTTCGCGGTGCGACCGTAGTTGGCACTGCTTTTGTTTTGCCATCCTTCCTGATGGTAATTGCGCTTGGATGGGCTTACGTTCGCTTCGGCGGGATTGGATGGATGCAAGCCGTCTTCTATGGCGTGGGCGCAAGCGTTATTGGCATCATCTCGATCAGTGCGTACAAGCTAACACAAAAAACACTTGACAAGCAAAAACTCCTTTGGGCTATCTACCTGGCGAGCGCCGCGGCGACGATCGTTACAGAAAACGAAAACATTCTACTATTCATCGGAGCTGGATTCCTGGTCTTTTCGAACCGCATTCCATGGTGGCGCAGGCAGAACTCGACCGTCGCAAGTATTTCGATCCAGCCGTTTATGTTGCTCGCGTCAGCAAAGGTTCCGCTTAGCGAATTATTGACTCAGATCGCATTTTTCTTTACCAAGGCTGGTGCTTTCGTCTTCGGAAGCGGACTTGCTATCGTTCCTTTTCTCTACGGTGGAGTCGTCAAAGAGTATGGCTGGCTCAACAATCAAGAATTCCTTGATGCGGTTGCAGTAGCAATGATTACTCCGGGCCCCGTCGTCATTACGGTTGGATTCATTGGCTACCTCGTCACGAGCAGGGAAGGTGGATTTGGGCCCGGATTTTTGGGGGCATCGGTTGCTGCGCTCGCAACGTTTCTTCCTTGCTACCTGTTCACCGTCCTTCCAGCCCCCTATTTCAAAAAGCATGGCAAGCGACCAGGTATTGTTGCCTTTATCGATGGCGTAACTGCTGCCGCTGTCGGGGCTATTGCGGGCTCGTGCGTCGTGCTTGGCAGACGCACGATTTTCACAAATGACTGGGATCCTGAATGGCCCAAGATGGCACTGCTGTTAATAACCATTGCGGTTTTGCTCCGCTTTAAGAAAATCCCAGAGCCACTCGTTGTGCTTGCCGCAGCGATCGTCGGTCTCATCATCTACCCAATGGTTCACTAATCGGAGATTGGCTCGTGAGAAAGTGGCTGCTACTGACCTACAAGATCCCTAGAGAACCGACGGCCGGTCGCGTTTTCGTTTGGCGAAAGTTAAAGCAACTCGCTGCGATAGCGATCCAAGATGCAATATGGGTATTGCCAAAGTCGCCACAAACATTTGAGCGATTCCAATGGCTCGCGACGGAGATTACTGAACTTGGAGGCGAGGCCATTCTTTGGGAAGCGGACCACGTTTATGCCACAGACAGCGTGGCGCTCGAAAAACAAATCAACGAACCGTTGATCGAAGAAAACAAGTCGATTTGTGCCGCGCTCAAAAAAAAGAATTGCGGCCTGGACGAATTGTCAAAACGGTATGTCGAAGCCCACAAGCGAGACTACTTTGCTTTGGAAATCGGCAGACAGACTCGCGAGAAGTTAATGGCATTGGGTGGAGGATAGCCAATTGAAATGGGTTACATTGAAGGAAGTAGAATGTCTGTTTAGCTTCGTCGTTACACTTGAAAACTGAGGAAAACCATGAATCCCTTTACTCGTCGAAACTTCATCTTTGCGTCATCCGGCGTAGCGGCCGGGGTTTCAACTGTTCCTGGCTTGCTCGAGGCTGCTGAATTCATCGCATCGGCAAGGGAAGCCGCAGGTTGGGCGATGCTCGTGAAGCATCCGGTGAACAAGAAACTCTACAACATCGTAAGTGCCCCCACTTGAGGTAGCCCTACGGCTGACAGTCAAATGGCACTCACTTTGTGAGCGGCAAGGCGCTAGCCGCCGGTGTAACGAGGCAATTTCACTGAATTTAAGCCACCCGCGGCTAGCGCCCGGCGGCTCACATGTCCGAATGTGAATGCCCTACGGCGGACAGCCTACCGTTTGGACATTCCATGTCCGAGGAAAAAACTAGGATGGGTTGGTTGGTTGTAAGCTACGTTCTGCCAAGCGATAGACAATCGGTATTGCGAATCATGCATCAAAGTTGGCATTCGAAACTGTGTGGGTATTGTGGTTGAATAGATGGGTTCGATTTGCTGCCGTTGTTGGATGCAAGTCCGAGAGCTCGACCGTCAAACAGTACTTCTTGACGGCCAGCTTGGTTGCCACATCATTCAACCAGTTCCTTTTCGATTGCGATAGATAGTCGCTCCAATTCTTCGGCTCCAAGTCCAGTCAGTTCTTTGCCTCGGAGGGACCGCAAATCTTCTAACGCCGTTTGCAAGCGACCGGTTCGATAGCGAGCAATGCATCGCATCATTCGATACTGAGGCTCGTCCGCATCCAAGGCCACCAGTCCGCTCGAGTAACGAACCAGTGCCTCATCGTCGCCTGCGTTTTGAGCAATTCCGGTTAGGTTCCGCAACACGCGGACAAGTACCTCCCTAATCGACTGCGGGCGAAAATCGACTTCTTGGGCTCTTCGGTGCAGTTGCTCCATGATCCTTTTCTCGCCGTCGCGACGGGACAAAAACTTGCCACCGTCGTAGACGTCGATGAGCTGCAATTCCTCGCTCCCCTCCTTATGAAACCCAACGACAAAATGTCCAGGCAGGCCAATGCCGTGCAGATCAACACCGATACGGCGAGCCAAGTCAATATAGAGTATTGCAAGCGTAATCGGCAGTCCTTCACGATCATCGATGACGCGATCCAAATGGCTATTCGCCCGGTGATAGTACTCTTGCCTGCTTCCGTGAAAACCGTTTTCCGCAAACAAGAATCGATTCAAGGCGTCAATTCGGTCTGATGGACTTGCCTCATCCTTCAGGCCCTTAGCAATCTGGCGAGCCATCGCTTCCAGCTTGCGCACATAAACTTCCACATCCAAGTCAGGGTTGTCCATTGCTGCAATCCAAAGTGCACCGCGACAGAGATCCTCACCATCGGCATGATCTAACAACGATCGCAATTGTGAAAGAGCCGGCACGGTCGCAACATCGCGAGACAATTTTCGCAATCGATCAACTTCGCGTTGCAACTTTTCGGACTTTCGCGCCAATTCATCGACTAGATTTGAATGGATTGCGGCTACAGCAACCAATCGCTCTTTCGAGTCCAAAAGGTCGGTGGGATCTGAGATGAGTTTATCCAGCAGCTCTTTGTTGCTTGCATCTAGGATGTCGGAGTCGGACGGTGTACCAACCCGAAATCGCTTGAACTCCGCGACCGTGTTGCGAAACTTGGCAAGACCGACGCTTCCAGGGGTCAGCAAAACGGATGATGACTCGATGGCTAGGTGTCCATTTACATAGCACTGAAGTCTATCTTCGAACGCGCGAACCTTCAATTCGTTCCACTGCCCTACTCTGTAGTGCTTTGAACCCACTTCATGAATTACTTGCCAACTGTCGACAAAGGGACCTTGAAAGCAGGTGAGACGCAGATTGCCGTTGCTGGGATAGAATCCATAATGTCGATCCTGGCCATCAGAATGAAAGACTAGACCTGCTGCACCTGCTTCATCATTCAGTTTGACTTGCACTGACAACTCGAATGGCGATTCAGGCTGATTGGTTGTGCATAAGCAAAGGGATCGGCCACCAAATCCGACTCCGAGACCCCGAGCCGTCATCTTGCCACTTTGTTCTTTCCAGTCAGCCCCGAAGACGATTTTCCAAGACTGTTCATCGATCGTGGCGGATCGGACCCAACGATCGATCAACATCGGGTTGGGGTTCTTCAAAAGCGAGCGTATACCTGCAATCGGAACCGCGAAGCCGAGATTGTCGGTCTGTAGCGATTTCATATTGACGATACCCAGTACCTTTCCTTGATCGTCTACCAAGGGCCCACCGCTATTGCCTGGTTCAATGGGCATCGCCAATTGAATCCGTGGTTGACCTTGGAGTTCCCGCACAGCGGAAACAATGCCGCGGACAACGCTATGTTCTAGTCCCAGCGGATGCCCAAACGCTAAAACCGAGATGCCCTGCTGAATTGCCTCGTCGTCGGCCATGGGCAATGCACTTAAACCCTCCATGGGTGGTTCGACTCGAATGATTGCAAGATCGTTTGCGACTTCTGTTGCTTCGACTGCCAGGACTTTCAATGACTTTCGAGGCCAGAGCTCAACGGAAATTTCTCGGCCCTCCGTCAACACATGATAGTTTGTTGCGATTAAACCGGACTTGTCCACAACAAAGCCTGTACCAATACTCAGTTGTCCGCCATCGCGATCTTTCACTCGAATGGTCACAATGCAGGGTGCAACCCGTTGGATTAGCGATTGCACATGGAGCGACGCGGATTCACCTTTGGGCACCTGCCTCGGTGTGTCAGGTTCCTGAGCATCGGAATAAGCCAATGCAATCAGTACGCACGTCGCCAGAGTTACCGCATAACAAAGGAATTGGATGCAACAAAAGAATTTTCTGATGTGTTCTAACAGACCAATGGCGGAACAGAGTACTATCATTTTCATTCTCAACGACGGACGGATAGTTACAGACGGCAAGAACGCAACGCGAAGCTTAAACGAAGGACGGGCCGTCTATCGTTTTAGCAATTCAAAGATGCCACAACCGTACTGACATCCAAAGTTTGCTTGAACTTCGTTCAATGTTAGATTTACATCTTCAATGAGATCGCCTGCATCGTTGACGAAAGAAAAGCTTTGAACGTCGTAGTGTTCTCTCAACAAGTCTAGCAGGTAGCCAACAGAAAAGACACGATGAGCATTGAACTCGATCCGCTGGGGACCGATGGGAACGGAAAAATAGAACTTGCCCCCGCTTTGAAGTATTTGCGTAATGTTCTCAATGGCCTTCCTGTAACCAAAGTAATCGATGGGGTCTCCGTATCTACCCAATCCAAAGTGCTCGATGGCATGCAACGAGGAAATGGAGTCGCAGTAGTTCCGCATCTCTCCTTGTAATTCCATCAAGTCTGCTTTGCGAAATGAGATGTTTTTGACTTTGCTATTTTGCTCGCGAATATCCAGAATCTCGATCTCTCGGAAAACCGCAACATGCGCTACAAAACCATCGGTTCTCGAGCCAATATCCACGTGCCTTTTCGGGTTCGATCGAAAGATCTTTCGAGCTATCAGAAGGTCTTGATGGAAGTAGTGGCCAGACATGGTTCCTGATTCATCTTGCCGTTCAAATGTGATCGGGTTAAGTGGACCAAAAGGGAATGTCTTGTCGTCTCCCCGTTGCTTCTTCAATCGAAAGAAATCCCGAACGAAGGATGGTCCGCCGCTGAGGACACGCAACAGAGTCTTGGGCTTTAGGCTGGACAGCAGCTGCATGGATTCGTCCAACATGGGTGGCACTTCTTCAGTTAGATGGGCCGGGCCAGTTGCAGCAAAATCCATTCTGCAGTGATTGAAAAACCAAGCGGCGTTGATTCGAACCGGCGCATCGCATCGTCAGATTCCGTTATACTTATTCCTTGCGTAATTGGGAAATGACGAGTCGCAATTGTTTTGGAGGAATTCGATGAGCACCGGTGCAACTGCAGGCGCGGCTGCTGCGGCAGCTGCCGTAGCGCAGGCGATAAAAGCGTCGGGCGTTATTGTCCGAGTTACGCCTGAAGCTTTCCTTCAAATCCTCAGCCGTCAGCAGGCACCGTTGATAGTTCAAGCAACGGGTGGGTTTTTTAGCCCCAATTACCAGTACTTTTCAAGTTACAAGGGCCTTGCTTTTTTCACAAAGTCGCCGATTCCACTTACGCTCCCAAGCGGCAGCGAAGTGGTACAAGCCCAGAAGATTTGGATGCCTGGATAACGACGTCATGAATATCTTGGACAAATCGCGAGAATTACTTTCCTAAGACATTTACTCCGGAAAGCACCGCAGGATTAGAATTTGTATCTAGCATCACATGACGGTCACCTTTGGTTGGTTTCGCCTCAAGTAGGTCTAGATTCACGCCATCTCGCTGTTTTTCTGACGTTTCATTTATTTCCAGATAGGGCTTTTGATCGCCGAGCCCGGAAGACAACCTTACTACATGCCGGTTAGTCGCATTTTTTTGCGTAGGTTTTCCGTCATATAGAATCAGCTGTGTACTGCTGGAGGAATTCGGCCGACTGGTTGTCGCCGCAATGACCGCCTGCTTGTCAATGTCGCCATTCTCGAGACGACTTGAAACGGATAGATAGGCTGTGTCTTCCCAAAACTCATCGATGCCTAGGAAGATCTGCCGGCGACCTTCATGATTGAACATCTTCAGGGTGGGCTCGCCGGATTCGAGTTCCATTACCAATCGTTCGTGGCCATCTTGGTCGCTGATCACAACTCTACGTGCCCGCATCGTATCACACGACATATCCTGTTGGTTCTCAGCTTGCTTCAACTGCGCGGCTCCAAACGAGAGCAGAACAATGGCGCTTAGCCCGACTCCTGCCAAACAACTTTTGATGTTTCGATTGCTTCGTTCGACTTGGTGCAGCCTATTTATCAGATCCGAAATGGTTTTGTCTGTCATCGCAGGGCTCCTATGGGATAAGTGATACATTTAAGGTCGATCAGTGCAAAGCAAGTGCCATTCCTAAAATCCCATGCCGACTTGCTGGACGAGGCTACGCAAATCATTCGCAATGCACGCGAGACCACTCGCACATTAATGAGAGAAGGACTCATGGCGACAGTTCCATGATGGTGTGCATGTGCGAAAAAATAGTGTGCACCTGTGACATGACGACGCACCACTTCAGACCGGCCGAATTGAACAATGTTCTCTCGTTGACGGTGAGTCCGCATATTTCCTTCTATATGCCAACACATGCTTCGGCCATCGACGGAGAACAAGATCCGTTGCTGTTGAAAACCCGGTACGGGAAGCGGAATCGCAATTGGCCGAGAATTGGATGCGAGTGACGGAGTCTCGCGATTTCCTCGCTCCGGTCTGCGTTGGTTCACGATGAATCGTTCTGGTCGCAACGGCAGAATGGGCTAGAAATTTTTCTCTCGCAGAATCATTCTCGAGTCTTTCGATTGGGGACTGCTTTTCAAGAACGGTTGTCGATCTCGCGCAGCTACTTGATGCTCCCGCCATGGGATGCTTGAATCAATTGGGGCTAAAGATTCAGTTTGTTCCGTGTCTGATGATGGTTATTTGGGACAACCGTAACTTGACTTTTTGTCTCGATTTCATGAAGCGACAATTGACTTGGACACGAATTTACCACTCCAGAGTCGCTCTTGGTCGGCGGGAGCAACCTTTTGAGTAACAAGTTGACGAATTCGCAACCTGATTATAATTGTTTCCATGAAGTCCTATTCACTACCCAATTAGAGAGCCAACATAGTGCCGCAGCGCATTCTTTTCGAGTCGCACTCTCACACGCCACTTTGCAATCACGCTGACGGAGATCCAAGCGAGTATGCTGCGGTGGCTTTAGCGCGTGGACTGCGGGGATTGATTGTAACCTGTCACAATCCGATGCCTGATGGTTTTTCGCATCATGTGCGAATGAGAGAAGACCAATTCGATGAGTATGTTGACCTTGTCGCTAAGACACGCGACGAGTGGCAGGGGCGGGTCGAAGTTCGTCTGGGGCTCGAAGCAGACTACTTTGAAGGTTGCGAAGCCTATCTTGAAAAACAGCTGGCGTCCGCTGACTTTCATTTCGTCCTTGGCTCAGTTCATCCCCAAATTTCAGAATTTCGCGCGAAGTATTGGCAGCCAGACGCGGTGGATGTCCAGCGAACGTATTTTCGCCTCTTGGCCCAGTCAGCCGAAACTGGTTTGTTTGATTCTTTAGCGCATCCTGACTTGATCAAGAATGAAACCTCGAATTCTTGGTACCCAGAGGTGATCATGAATGATATTCGGTACGCCCTCGATCGAATTGCTGCCACCGGTGTCGCTATGGAATTGAATACGTCGGGCGTAAATAAGGCTATTTCCGAGATGAACCCGTTTCCTGGTATGTTGAGGGAAATGTGTCAGCGAAACATTCCAGTCACTCTGGGAGCCGATGCCCATGCCGCTGACCGGGTCGCCGATGGTTATGCTACCGCGCTTCAATTGTTGCTTGAGTGCGGTTTCACCCACGTCAACTTCTTCTTAGAACGAAAGCGGCAACAAGTACTAATCGATGACGCTCTTGCAAGCCTCATGGATCACTCAACCGCCAACAATGCAGTCGACGCTTTAGAATGAGTCGACGACATTTGCTTCTCAGTGGCTCATGGTGTAGCCGACTTGCTAATCGTGACCATCAAAAAGTCGTTTGTGTCAGATGTTATTCCGCCAACCAAGGTGGCTTTTCCAAAATCCAGTAAAAGCGTTGAGTTGAAAGTGACAGTCACCGTGTCCGGCTGTTTTTCTTCAGCTAAATTGTCGTCCATGCGGGATACTGTGTACGCAACTTTCAGTAGCACCTTGCCTTCCTGCGGTGTGGCTTTGACCTGCACCAGTGTTCCTAGCGGGACAGATTGCCGGTTTTGTTGTTGTATCCCCTGTGGGGTCCTAGTTACTCCCGAGATTACGGACGTGGTCTTGCCGATTTGCATCATATTCTCGTGATACTCAGGCACAGTGAGGCGGACCGTTTGGACCAGTTCTATTTTCCCGTCTTTGAGCAATTGATCAAAGGTCTGCACTATCTCACTTGATGTGCGATGGACATCCAGTGAGTGCTTAAATCGAAACTCAGTAAATTGCACAAAGAACGATTGCTCTGCCTTGATGGATGGATCGGTTGCTGCAGCCGCGTTCGATTGACGATTGAATTGCGAGCGCGGCGTAGGCGATTGCTCAGATGGAACAGACGTCGGCGGTCGACCAGGAATTTCTTGGGCAGTGACCAGTTGGTCGAACAGAACATAAACGCATAACAACACTGTAAGGTCACGCACTTGAATTCTCCCTTGTAGTCGGAACGATTATTTCCCCAGCCATTCTGGAGCCAGCATGATTGTATCGCTTAGACGGACATCCATTGTTGCAACCTAAGCGACAAACGTCTCGCGTCGGGTCAAGGATAAACACGTTCGGGCCAAAATATGGATCCTCACCGTGAAGGCGGATGGGCGTGAGAAGAAGGCTTAGGAACATCAAGACTTTTCGATTCATCTTCACAAATTCTCCATCGCTGCGCGGCTATTGTGCCAAAATCCAATTGACTTCTATCCGACACACTTCATTCCAATGCAACGGCATCGACCTTCCAGATGTTGTGGCAGTATTCGCGAATGCTGCGGTCGGAGGAAAAATAGCCGAGACGGGCGACGTTGAGGATAGAAGTGCGTGACCAACTCTCTTGGTCCTGATATGCCTGGCTGACTTTGGATTGGCATGCGACGTAGGAAGTGAAATCTGCGAGGACAAGAAACGGATCGTGCTGAACTAAGTTTTCGATCAGCGGCCGGAAGAGGTTGACATCTCCCTTGGAAAAGGTGCCGGCCGCGATCGCACTGAAAATTCGCTGTAGTTCAGGATTCGAGCTCACGATGCCGGCGGGGGTGTAACCGCTTGCTCGTAGTTGAGCGATTCCTTCGACCGTAAGTCCGAAGCAGAAAAAATTCTCCTCGCCCACGCGTTCGCGAATCTCGACATTGGCTCCATCCAGCGTGCCGATGGTCAGCGCACCGTTGAGGCCGAGTTTCATGTTGCCGGTCCCCGAAGCCTCTTTGCCTGCCGTCGAGATCTGTTCGGATAAGTCCGCTGCTGGATAAATGACTTGGCTATTCTTGACGTTGAAATCTGGGAAAAATGCGACTCGCAGCCGGCCCTTAATATCTGGGTCCGCATTGATG
>JANLUJ010000364.1:0-4291 GCA_031363425.1 Pirellula sp. | reverse complement strand
CGGCTCACACCCGCCTGTTTGGGCCGATCTTCCGTTTTTGACTGGCCAGCTGAAACAGAATGATCTAGTTGCCACCGGCAACATGTTGTTCGACACGGGCGCTCAGGTCAGCATCCTTTCGACAGCAATGGCTCTTCAGCTTGGATTGGACTCCAACCTCGATGGAGTGTTGGACAATCGAGATGCGAATTATGCTCGCGACGAAACGGTTGGAGGGATCGGAGGCACACAAACGGTTCCGGTGTTTTTAATCGATCAACTGCACCTTCCTACCAATCAAGGAACCGACCTAGTTTGGACAGATCTGCAGTGGTTGGTCTTGGATATAACACCCGGGATCGATGCTGTCCTGGGCTTCGACAACATGACTAGCGGTTGGATCGAAGCGTTTAGTATTGATGGCCAATCGGGATATATCATGAAGTCGCAATTGGACTTCCGAAACTGGAGAGCCACCGGTCAGGGCAAAGTCTACTATGATCTCAATCCTGAAGTGTTCGCCGTCGTTGATCCGAACGGGCCGGGAGCTGTCGTCACTGAAAGTGGAGGCGTCACCGCAGTAAGCGAAACGGGTGTGACCGATACGTACCAAATCGCTCTCAATAAGCCGCCGACAGCCAATGTGCGAGTTAGTCTCGTTCCAGCCTTTGGGGACCAAATCACGGCTGTAAGCGATGTGAATCCAGCCAACACATTTCTAGACTTTACACCGTCCAATTGGAATGTCCCGCAAAAGGTGCGGGTCATTGCCGTGCAGGATTCCGTCGAAGAGGGCCTTCACCGAAGTAATATCAGGCACATAAGTACAAGCACCGATCCACGGTACCAAAATGTCGGTATGCCCCGAGTGCTCGTCAATATTATCGACGATGATTATCCAGGGGTGATGATTCTTCCAACCGATGGTTCTACCAATGTCGTTGAGGGGGGAGCAGGGGACACTTACCAGCTTGTACTCACTTTTCCACCAACCCAGCCTGTTACGATTGATCTTGAAAACAATCAGCATCAAGTGAACGCTCGTGCAACGGTTGGCGGTGCAACCTCAATAGTATTTTCAACGACAAACTGGAACGTACCCCAAAGCGTTTCGGTAACTGCCGTGGATGACACTTTGGTGGAGGGACCACATAAGACCTTCATTACCCATCGAATCAGCTCGACGGACGCAAACTATCAGAATGCGTTTGCACTCCAAGAAACCGTCTTCATTACCGACAACGATTCTCCCACTCCGCCGACCGCAACGACGTTAAGCCCGGCCGACAACGCGACAGCAGTTCCCGTCGGCGCAAACCTAGTTGTCACTTTTAACCAAGCGGTCAAAAAAGGAAATGGATTTGTTCATATCGTTCGGGCGTCGGACGGCAAGGCTGTTCAGAGTATCGATGTGCAGTCTTCGGCAGTTACGATTGCTGGCGCCGTCGTAACCATCAATCCACCGGCCGACCTGTTAGGTCTTTCGAATTACTATGTTGCCTTTGAAGACGGAGCGATTCTCGGCAATAATTCGTTTGTCAAGGTTGGCTCAACACTTCTTAGTCAAGACTTCGAATTGATGACGCTTGGGCCGGCTGTTACCGAGAATGTTGGTCTAACAGCCAACGGAAGAGATTTCACCTCGACGCCTCCAAGTGGTTACGATGTCGACCGATCTCAGATGCCACCTGGGGGTGTACCTGAGTGGAGTGGTTGGACGTTTGCAGACAAAAGTTTTTGGCAAACGGAAGGGGGCCAAGCCCGTTCCAACTTCACTAAGGGCCAGGGAACATTTGCTGTTGGCGACACGCAGGAATGGGATGATCTGCCACAACTAAACAACAACTTCAACAGTTTGTTTACCACAAGTCCTATCAGTCTTGCGAATGTAGTTGCCAATACCGTCGTATTGGAATTTGATTCTAGTTTCCGACCCGAAGGAAGCGTGGCTGCCAACAACCAGGTGGGTGTGCTCTCCGTCAGTTACGACGGCGGAACGAACTGGAGCAATTTGTTTACCTATGACTTTAACAATACAGGTAGCGCTCCGACGGCCGCAAACATCAACGAACACAAGGTTGTAACTGTCCCGAATCCGGCTCCTTCATCGACCGGAAGCATGAAGTTCCGATATGGTCTGACTGGTACGAATGATGGATGGTGGGCCATTGACAACATCAAGGTAACTGGCAATACAACAGGTCTCACTTACCTTGGAATAGCCAAGACTGATGCAACATCTTGGAATTTCACGACCGCAGAAGCACTTACCCTGAGCTTAACGGTGCCTGCGATCCCCATCTCTGAAAAAGGGGGCATTTCAACAGTTACGGTTTCTCGCAATTTGGGAACTACCGGTAGCGTGATAGTAAACCTGACTAGCAGCGATGTAACGTTGGCAACGGTGCCGGCCACCGTTACGATTCCTGCTGGTCAAGCATCCATCACGTTTGAGGTTACGGCCGTGGACGATCCTTACGCGGACGGACTCAAGAATGTAACCATCACTGCAACCTCAAATGGCTTCGTGAACGGCAGTGGAATTGTTCCAGTTGCGGACAACGAAATCGGAAACGTGGCAATTACGGAGATCATGTACAATCCGGCCGGAATAGAGGGCAAAACGGAATGGATCGAACTCTACAATCGTGGTTCGATCACGCTGGATTTAGGAGGTTGGTCATTCGATGATGAGGACACAACCAACTGGGGTGCCATTCCTGGGGGGACACTCTTGGCTCCAGGCAAGTTTGCGGTCGTTTACAACAGTTTCTTTGGTTCGATTTCCGAAACGACATTCCGTACCGAATGGAATGTACCAAGCGACGCGATTGTTGTTGGAGTGTTCTGGGGTGATCTAGACAATTCACCATCGGCGGTTGCGGGTTCAATCAATGAGAACATCGCGTTTAGGGATGCTGGAAAAGTCTCATTCGATCAAGTGAACTATGACGATGACGGAACGATTTGGCCAGCTGCCGCAAACGGTCCAAGCATCTATCTGTCGCGAGTTTTTGACAACAACGATGATGGCACCAAATGGAAGAGTTCGGTCGTGGGCACGAACAACGCAGTCAATCCAACCAATCCTGCGGGCGCTACGTACAATGTTGGGGACATTGGCTCTCCTGGACGCGGTCCAACGGTGAGTAATACTGCGTACTACAAAGGCTCTTCTTACACATCCGGCGGCACCAACATTGAAGGAGGTTTTGATCCTTCGAAAAGCGTCGCCAAAGCTGGCGCTGCAGCGCAGACCCTGAGTTTTGAAAACGTCAGCAACTACACTCGTGGGATCAATGGATTGGTGATTGATGTCGTTGGCCTGACAGCCACGAGCCTGTCGGTTACTGACTTTGGATTTAGAATGAGTCCTCAAGGCGCGTTTGATGAAGTTGCTAATCCACCGAACAGTTGGGCAGCCGCTCCAGCTCCGACTGCAATCGTAGTCACGGCTGCAACGGCGACCGCTCCGGCACGCGTTCGTTTCGAATGGGATGAC
Source organism: Pirellula sp. (assembly GCA_031363425.1). Taxonomy (GTDB): domain Bacteria; phylum Planctomycetota; class Planctomycetia; order Pirellulales; family Pirellulaceae; genus JBKCUI01. Next base: position 810 of record JANLUJ010000364.1, on the reverse strand, counting down.
AACGTGATTCAGAATCGCTGGTTGGAGGTGCGGGTCTTAGCCAATGCAGCGATCGGTGTTACAGCCGTGCAAGAATTTTACCTTGGCCATTTGCAAGGGGAGATCAATGGAGCGCTGCTTGGTGGAAGCTACTTTGTTCAGAATGCCGACTTAACCGCGGGATTACCTGTCGGCGGAGCTGGGTCACCTGGTTCCGTGACCAGTATCCGCGACGTGGACAAGAACGGCTTTGTTTTAAACAGCGACTTCATTGCAATTCGTCAAGGTATTGTCGGTGGAATGGCCTTAAGGAATATCACGATTCCCGCAGCTGGCTCTGGTGCCGCGTTGCCGCGAGGCGCGTTTGGTGCACCACCCGCGCAGTCATTCGAATTGACTTCAATGACTGCGTCTTGGCCTCCGAAGTCGATTCAAACGACAAAGTTGACGGATCTCGAAAACATCGTCGCAATTGACAATACTTTGCTGGGTTGCATTGCAGACTCAACAAGCGGGACAACTGCTGTGTTGAATACGCCTAAGGTACTCGACAACAGCAAAGACGAGGAAAAGACGGTCGATCGCTTCCAACTCATAGATAACTTCTTTGTAGAGTTGGATCGGCAAGTCAAGTCGACGAGGCTGAGGCAAATGGTGTCCAATTCACGGTTGCGATCTTGAGATCGACGCTTGAAATGCACGGTAGTAGCTACAAGACTAGTGCTCTGTCGAACTTAGGAATTGGGGTTGGCCGTAGTGGATATTTTTAAATATCAAAATCCTGCTGGGTCTTTAAAAAGATCAACAACCCAAAAAATAAAAAGGACGGGG
>JANLUJ010000343.1:0-3934 GCA_031363425.1 Pirellula sp. | reverse complement strand
CCCAGCGGCATTGGTGTAGCGGTAGACCTTGTCGGTATTGTTGTCGACCAGCCAAACATCGGTGCCGTTGGTCGCGATCCCTTCGAGTTGGGCCGTGGATTGAAGTCCACCCGCCGCCCAAGATCCTTGCAACGCTCCGCTTGTGTTGTAAACGTAGACACTCTTGTCAGCATCGACAACCCACACGGTCGTCCCCAACGTCGTGCTAGCAGCTCCGCGCGGTGCAGTGTTGCCTCCGGCCAGAGCATAGTTTTCTACAGAGGCACCTGTCGCGCCGTATTCATACGTCCGATCGGTGGACGCGTCGTTGACGACATAGAACTTAGTAAAGGGATCGTTATCGATGATGGACGCAGTGCCTTGTCCAACGGCGATCGTCGCTCCAACGGGGTTCGACAAGTCGACTGTAAATGTCTCAGTCAGCTCGGTGGTTGTGTCGTCGACCGTCTGAATGAGAAATGTCTTAGAAGTTTCGCCAGGTGCGAAGTAGACTGTGCCGGAAGTTACAGCTTTGTAGTCACTGCCAGCGATTGCAGAGCCATCCGCTGTGGAATAGCTAACTGTAACTGGAATCGCGCTTGCGTGGTCAAGCGTAATAACGAAAGCCTCCTGGGAAGCAGCGCCATATCGGGCGTACCTCTGTTGCATGTTGTCCAGCGCATCGAACCCAATTAGTAGGTTGCCCATAGTGTCCGACGCCAATGCGCCAGCACCGGAGGGGGCACCGTTAGGGTCCGCACTTTGAGCTACCTTGCTATTGAATGCACCGTTTGTCGCGTTGTAGCGGTAGACAGCACCGTCACCCTGGCTAGATACATAGAGATAACCGTCGGGTCGAAAGACCAAGTCATTCGGGCCAGTAAGTCCTCCCGATCCTGCCGCGACGAAGTTGTCGATGTATGCTCCTGTTGAACCGTTGTACCGAATAACTGATTTGGTACCGTTGCTGCCGACATATAGATTGCCGTCAGGTCCAAAGCTGATGGCTCCTTGGTTGTTGTTGAGACCTCCGCTACCAGTTGGGACAAACACCGCCCCCGTCTGTCCAGAGGCCGGTAATGGAGCGCCTGGCAATGTGCCATTTGGTCCTTGAAATCGCCAGACACTTGAGTCGCTGAACGTGCTAACGTAAAGATTGCCGAGCGAGTCGAATGCTAGCCCACTAGCATTGGGCAGTCCCGTTGAAGCGGATACAAATTCGTCGATTACACCCGACGTCATGTTGTAACGGAGCACATTTTTGGAAAGTTGGCCACCTACGTAGAGGTTGCCGTCGGGGCCAAAGGTCAAAGCCCACGGGGAATGTAGACTGAAGCTGCCGCTTGGAATTACTACACCTAAATAAGCTCCCGTCTTGCTGTCATACTTCTGAACATCGTTCGTGAATCGGCCCGCAATGTACAAATTGCCATCAGGTCCGAAGGCACAATGCCTCCCTCCGCCCAATTGGCGTTGTACAGGTATGAAGTCATCAAAGTAGCGGATCGATGTATCTCCTTCTGTCGCAGCGGCGTTGTTGATCGAAATTGCCGAGTCATCGTTGAGGATGGTTGCCAATCCCATAACGGCATTGCCACCAGCCGGAGTGACAATCAATCGGAATGTTTCGTCTGCCTCACCGGAATTGTCGCCGCTGGCTGTCACTTGCACTACCTTTGTCGATTCGCCATCGGCGAACGTGACTGTCCCCGATGAGGCGACATAATCCGATCCTGCAATTGCCGAGTCATCGGCAGTTGCATATGAAACCGTAAGTGGGCCGCTAAGACTGCCGCTGCGCTGAATCGTAAAGCTAATAGGCGTTGTTGTTCCCGTCGGGCCCTCAATCTTCGATGGACCATTGACCGAAATCGGGCTCAGCAACTTGCCCTCGTTGCCAGCCTTGAAGACTCCTAATATTTCGTTAGGAGTCAACGCCGTGTTGTAAACAGACAGTTCGTCGATCAGGCCATTGAATGGAAAATTTGTTGCTGTTCCAGGATAGCCACCAGTGTTACCGATCCCAATTCCAGGGTTACTTGCAGGTTGCAGATCCCCGTATGGTCTCACATCTGTCGTCGATTGCCCAGCTAGTTTTCCGTTCACGTATAGGCTCATCAATCCCGTCGCATTATCCAGTGTTCCAGCAACGTGAGTGAGTTGACCGGGATTAATGTAAGCTTGGATCGCCGATCCATTCCCATTTGCAGCTGTTGGACTAACCACGAATTTCAGCAACCCGCCAGGCTCGGTAGCGAGAAAATATGGTGAGCGTGTCTCATCGCCTCGAAAAAATATGTATCCGCGACTGCTGCCAAAAGAATTGACGTTTATCCAACCTTCAATCGTAAGCGATCCTGTCAGCTTCAAACTGGCAGAATCCGCGACTTGTACCCGATCGTTTACGCCATCGAACCTGAACGCTTGTCCGACTTCACCGGCCGCGTAACTTGCTCCGTTGTAGAGAGTGGCGTTGTTTAGTCCCATGACGTCCAAACCGTTGCCGTTCGCTGACCACCAACTAACCAAACCGCTTGGAGCAGCAACTGCTGCAAGCAATGCCCTCGCTTCCAATTGCTCCATTCGAAGAGGTCGTTCATTGTTGGTCTGCGGGCGTGTTGCAGACCAAGGCAATTGTTTGCGTAAACGTTTCATGGATTGTTCCTGTTCCTCGGTCTGCGTTAAACTAGAAGCCATCCCTCCAACGCGCAGACCGTGCGTCGGAGAATTGGAGAGGTCGGTGAGGAATTTACTTGGCCGTAAGGCCTCACCGGCCGTTTTAATTTTTCTTTCAGTTATCTCGTCGTCCGAAGATAGCTCTCGACCTTGTCCCAGTACTTTGCGAGTGTCGGCAAGCGAACTAGTAATCATGCGTAACAATTCGTTGCTACGATCATGTGGGCCGATCCGATCAACCAACTTTTGCAGTCGATCTCGCGATTGAGTTAGCATCGACATGCCTTCGGTCGCTTGTCCTTGTGCAACTACGATCGCACCGAGATTCTGCTGGGCAGCGGCCATTCCCACTTCGTACTCGAGCATGTCGGGGTACTCCGACTGCAGTTGCTCCCACAATCGAAGCGCCGAGTCGCAAGTCTCATGAGCCATGCCTAACTCATCGAGCTCCTTGAGCGTGTGCGAAAGCTTGGTCAGCGAATTCGCCAGATGCGACTTTACCTCGGGCGATTCCGGATGCCGTTTGACAAAAGCCTTCAAGATGCGTATCGACTCTTCACGATGCTCCCGGGCTTCGGATAAGCGTGGAGAGAGTTTTTCTAACGTGTCGGCCAGAGACTGATGGCTTTGTGCCCATTGAATATGAGCCTTCTTGGATTCGGGATGCTCTTTGGCAAGTTGTTCCAGCAAACCAATCGCGAGTTCATGAAACGGGATGGCTTGTTCGGCTTGATCCCATGCAAAGCGGTTGGCAAGGTTCTGATAGCCCAAGCTCAAATACTCGCGGTAGAGCGGTTGGTCCGGGAATCGATCGGCTAACTCTTGCCAGATCTCGATCGCGCGCTCAAGCATGTCGCGGCCGTCCATCTCCTGTGAGCCTACACCAACATTCGTATAGCTTTGCGCAAGCTCCAACTGCAACAAGTCATTATCGGGATGCTCCGAGGCTAGTTGTTCACGCAACGCCAATGCATGTTGCTCGTATTCGAGCGATTCGCTACCGGCTCCGCGAATACGGTAGTGATCCGCTAAGTTGACGAGGACCTTGGCTAGGCTCTGGCGATAAGCGATCTTTGCTGCATTATCGGCAGACAATTGGTCGAAGAGCTTGGCTGATTCTTCGAAGGAGGCGAGAGATTCATCGAATCTGCCCAGTTCTCGCTTGACACCGCCGAGTTGATTCAATGTTTCTGCGCGCGCTGCTCTGGATTGCTCATCAGTAGGCGAGATCTCGTGAAGTTGGTCGTAATAAGGGAGCGCCGCTTCGAGTAGTTTGCGT
>JANLUJ010000335.1:0-1290 GCA_031363425.1 Pirellula sp. | reverse complement strand
TCCCGTTGGCATCGCCGTGGCGCACGAAACCAATCAAGGAAATGAGTACTCGCTCGAGGGGGGCGCGAGCGGCGCCAACTCTCCCAATGCTGCGACTCAAGCCGTATCCCTGGCAGTCGAAAACGCGAACGGGCCACCAATTTCCGTCGAAACTATCCTGTCCAATCTGGTCGGTAGTCAGACTGGTCCATCGGAAAACAACCTCAGCGCCGATGGTTCCCTTGGGAAAGGACTTGCGGGCGATGGTGGAACCGGCTCCAGCTCTGGCGGAAAAGGCCGCGGCAGCGGAACAAAAACGAAAACGTCTTTTTTCGGAGTCGAGGGTTCGGGGGCATCATTCGTTTACGTGGTCGACAGATCGGATTCGATGAATTCCTACGGCGCTGCACCCCTGCGATATGCAAAGAAAGAGTTGCTCAAAAGCCTGACTTCGCTCAACGAGTACAACCAATTTCAAATCGTGTTTTACAATGACTTCCCATCACCTATGTCTAGCCAAATGATTTTTGCAACGGATGGAAACAAAGGCAGAGCCAATAGCTTCGTACGAAATATGCCAGGCGATGGAAGCACTCAGCATTTACCAGCCTTGAAGCAGGGATTAGCCATGGTACCTGATGTGCTCTTTTTCCTTACCGACGCGGACGATCCGAACTTGACCATGCCACAATTGCTCGACATCCAACGACGAGCGGAGCTAACACGAACCACGATTCACACCATACAATTCAATTCAGGGCCAGCAAGCAATGATGGGAGCTGGATCCGAAAATTGGCGGAAATGAATCGCGGTTCCTACACCTACATCGATGTCACCGCTGCCAATAATCCGCCCGTAGACAATTCGGCCAAATAGTTATGCAAAACCTTTTCGAACTCGCCCATCCATTGGCCTCGCATCATCTTTCCGTCCTGAGGGATATCCAAACTTCCCCTTCCCAATTTCGAATCCAGATCCATTTACTAGCCATGCTTTTGGCGGTTCGCGCCACAGAGGACTTGACCTTAAAACCATCGGTGGTGCAAACTCCATTGACCCAAATGACTGGCCATAGGATGTCTCAAAGAATTGGAATAGTCCCTATCCTGCGAGCCGGTTTGGGGCTAGTTGAACCCGTTTTACAATTGATTCCTGATGCGGCCGTTTGGCATTTAGGAATGTACCGAGACGAAGCGACGGCTCAGCCGATCGAGTACTACTGCAAGCTGCCGATTGGCAATGCTGTCGACGTTGGGCTCGTTTTAGACCCAATGCTTGCTACTGGGGGTTCGATTCGAGCCGCCGTGGTG
>JANLUJ010000331.1:0-2969 GCA_031363425.1 Pirellula sp. | reverse complement strand
TAAGAGCCTCTTTATTCTTGGTTGGCCATGAAAGACCACTTCTGAATTCTGAGCCTTTAGAAGTGACGCGAATCGAATAAACTGAATTGTGTCTCCAAACCCTTGCTCCGCATGTAGCAAGACGGTCTTTCCATCCAGAGGAGAGCCATCCCATTTCGGCCGGTCGTAGTCAGGTGCATACGGGGCAAATGCGCTGCACTTCCATCTCCATTCGTACTCCTTCCAACCTGATTGGAAATCGCCAAGTGTCAACATGCTCATGGCTAGGTTCCAGTGTGCTTCGGCGTGTTGCGGTCCGAGTTGGCACGCTAATTCGTAGTGGGACACCGCCTGCTCAAAATCCCCCCGTCGCATCAACGCATAGCCGAGTTCAACATGCAGATTTGCATTCGATGGCTCGTTATCTAGCGAACTCAGCAACTGCCCAACAGCCTCGTCAATTCTTCCAAATTCTTGTAGCAGTCTCGCTCGGTTGATGGAAGCATCTGTATACTTCGGACGAAAGTAAAGAGATGCATCAAAATGATGAAGCGCTAGCTCGGATTCTTTTTCCTTGGCTAAGATCACCCCCAAGTTATTATGCGCTTCAGCGAACTCAGGCTTTAGTTTCAAGCAACTCCGAAAGCATTCTGCGGCGACCATCGGATTGTTTTGTCGAACTCGAATAATGCCAAGCAAGAAGTGGGTATCACAATTGTCTGGCGCGAAGCTAAGAATCTGGTGGCAAATAGCTATCGCACCGGAATAGTTACCTGCCCGAAAGAGCGATTGTGCATGGCGAAAAGCCTCGGCGGTGGTCGTCATATATCGCATCCGCCTTTCTTGCGTTTTTCCACTTCCCAGTTCAATGACTGTTGGATGCGCGAAAAAACTTCGGCCCAATCGTTTGCTTTGGATTGGCGAAACAATCGCACCGATGAATACCAAGGACTATCGTGTCGCTCTGTCATCCATCGCCAATCAGGCTGAGTGTTCAGTGCAATCCAAGTTGGAACACTGAGGGCTCCAGCCAAATGCGCAATTGCAGTGTCACAAGCAATCAACAAGTCGAGATTCTCCAAAAGCGCTGCTGTGTCCATGAGCGGTCCGGTTGACTCGTCCAATTTGCCAGTAAAGTCCATTGGGCTAAAGTCCACGTTGGCTAGTTGATCGATCCCAAAACCCTTTTGCAAACTAATGAGCTGCACGCCAGGCAATTGCGACAACCCTCCAAACTGCTTTAGCGGAATGGATCGAATTCTGTCTTTGGGGTACCCAGTGCCTCCTTGCCAGACAATCCCCACCCTGAAATCATGGATTGGCTCTAGTATTTTTTCCCAATGGGCGACGAGCACAGAATTAGCCTTGAGATAGGGCGTTTCCGACGGGATATCTTGCAGTGACGTCTTAAGAATGCGAGGTAAACTCATGAGCGGAGAGTGCGTGTCAAAGCTTGGCAAAACCTCGCCCCGAGAAATCAACATGTCGATGCCTTGGCAGCTTTTGAGTAGTGGTACCAATGCTCTCTGGCACTCAACGATCACTTGATTTGGTCCCATTCGTTGAATCAGTCGAGCATATCTAACAAACTGGATGGTGTCGCCAAGCCCCTGTTCCGCATGCAGTAGAATCGTTTTGCCTTCCAGCGAACTGCCGTCCCAAATAGGGCGGGGAAACTCACGAGCAGGACAGGAGTCTTTCCAACGCCATTCAAATTCCTCAAAACCCCTTTCCAATTGCCCTTTCAACAGCAGGACCAACGACCGATTGAAGCGAGCCTTAGAACAATTGGAATCCATATCGATGGCCTTGCGGTAGCATTCGAGTGATTCATCTAGTTCGCCGCTCTGCTGAAGCACTTGCCCTAGATTGCTCCACGCGATAGCGCTAGGTGGCTTGATTGCTAAAGAGCGTCGATGGCATTCTACAGCGTCAACCAAATTGCCCTGATCGGAATAAGCGTTGCCAAGGCTAGTCAGAGCTTCAGCCGAATTTGGCTCGAACGCAAGTGCTTTTTGGTAACTTGAAACAGCTTCCTCAAGCCGCCCAAGTTTGCGAAAAATTACGCCACTCGCAATATAAGATTGCGAATCACGATTGTTCAGTCTGATAGCGGCTTGATAAGCCGCAATCGCTTCATCGAAATTGGCCTGGTCTACCAGTATTTCGCCAAGTCGCTGATACGCTCGGATGTATTTGTTATCGAGCTGAAGAGAACGCTCGATACAGGCTCTTGCTTCGTCAAGTCTCTTGATTTGACGAAGAGTGCCAGCGAGATTGAAATACGTAGTAGCTTGGTCAGGCCTCAATTCGATTGCACGACGGTAACAAGCTAGTGCATCGGCGAATCTACTTAACGCATGGTATGCATTCCCAAGATTGATGAGTGCTTCAAGATAGTCTGGCTCAAGTTTCAACGCGGTTTCAAAACTACTAACGGAATCCTCGAGTTTGGAAAGGGAATGTTGCGCGTAACCAGCATAAAAGTGCCCACTAGCCAGAGACGGGTTAAGTCCCAAAATACGATTCGCCGTCTGGATGGCATTCTCAAATTGCTTTGTGGCGAGTTGAGCTAAAGTCAATTCCAAAAGAGTTTCCATGGCATCGGGTATCTGCCCCAATATGCGTTCAAAAACGCGGATGGCCTCATGATGCATTCCACGAAGTCGAAGTAACTGTCCCTGTAAATGCAATGCCTTCGAATTGTTCGAGTCGCTGACTAAGACTCTCTCGCACAGGTCCCGTGCAATATCGAAACTTCCTGATCGAAGGTGCTCCAAGGCAGTGGCAATTTGAAGGTCAGAATTTATCATGAAGCCGGAATTATCCGCCAAGACTTGGTTACGAAGCGCTGCCAATTGATTATGAAATTTTTTTGGTGAAAAGACTAGGGATTCTAGCCAGAAAACCTGAACCAACCGCAGCTCAAGGCACGCGGGATTCATAAATACCGCACTTGGAATACCGCAGGCTTGCCCTGCGGATTGTTC
>JANLUJ010000124.1:0-3073 GCA_031363425.1 Pirellula sp. | reverse complement strand
CCTTTTGGTTTTGCCGTCCACATGCTTCTTGAATGCAGATTCTAGAAACTTGAACTCGGCAACCCAGTCGCTGGCGAAAACCAAATCGTAGTAAACCGGGTAGTCGTAAATATTTCCACTGACTTGTTCCATTCCAAGTTGCTCTTCAATTCTAAAGCGTTTCAAAACAAAATAGGGTTAGCGAGCATTTGGTGTCAGCTCGAATTGAAGTGAGATTCTGACAGGCTCAGGCAGTCTTCACAATGGACGAAAGATCTCGGTCGTGGCCGACTCTGCTAGCGTCGGATTCACGCGCCGTTGAGCGATGTTAGCGTTCGGAACTGCTAGCGTTCGGAACTGCTAGCGTCTGCACGGATGCTGGCAGCATCCGCCACGAATGTTGCTAGATCTTAATGAAAATGCGTTTGCGGTACATCCAAAGCAAAATCAACCACATCACTGCGAGGGTGAACACGCCAAGAATCAGAGGTTTCAACGCGAGCGGAGCGTCCAATTGAAACCAGCCTGCTAAGAATTCACGAAACTTCTCGATGAGATATCCAAAGTGCCTTTCGATTGCTAATCGGATCGGTTCTTTCACTGTCGAACTCATCACATAAGCTGTAATCGAGTTGGCTCCGATGACCAAAAATGGAAAGCCCCAACGCTTGTAGCCGGCAATATCGCAAACCACGTTGAGCACCGCCAGCCAAACAAAGCACAAGCCGCCGCTCCAAAGAGCCCAGGTCGGTGTCCAGATTCGTTTGACAATTGGGCAAAGACCCAATGCGTCCACTAGCAACGCAATCGAAATGCAAATGCCAGCCGCCATCCAAAGACATAGCTGTTTGCGACCCACAGTCGTTTCCCATTGGAGCAATTTTCCGGCAATCAAACCCAATAGCATCGTGCCCAGAGTCGGGATGAAACTGAGCATGCAGTAACCGCCACCCGAGTACTCGAAAGGCTTTTCGCGAGGGAACAGATTCATCCACCACCGGTCTACTGTCGAGGCGAGATTGGAGTTCTTGTTGAAATGCGATGCGATCCCTTCGTAGTGCTCCGACCACTTTTGGTCCACACCATATTTGTCATATGGAAAATCCGCGCCCGGCGCCGGGTAGCAAATGAAAGCCAACCAATAACCGACTAAGACCACGCTAGTCGCAACGATTAATCCCCGAATCGAAAAGCTCGACAACAAGAACAAGATCCAATACCCCAATCCAATTTGCGTGAGCGTATCGTCGAACGTAAAGTTCGTGCTCGAGCGCCCTAGGCTGCGCAAAAAGATCCCTAGAAAGACGAGAACGAAACTTCGAAGGATCGCATGCAATAGCATGCGATTCCAAGTCTGCCCCTTGGCACCTCGAGCCAAAATGGAAAAGGCCATGGCCGTTCCGACCAAAAACGAAAAGCTCGGCTGGATCATGTCGTGCAAGGAACAGCCACGCCATGCGACGTGACTAGTATGAAATGCGAGCCAGTCTGCAGCTTGCGCTAGCCACCCTTCACTTGAAACGAACTTCTTCAAGTCGGATAGATGCAGCATTTCTGCCAACATCAAGAACATCACCATGCCGCGATAAATATCGACACTTGCAATGCGTACATTAGAACTTGGCTCGGAGATAGCACGTGAGATAGCACTTGGTGAGATAGCACTTGGCATAGTAGCAGAAGTTGGGATTCGAAAACAAACAAGATCGGCAAGTTGCCACAACCAAACGTATCAATCGTCGCGATAGTTTACAACCATGGGCAGTAGCATGGCCTCCCTAGGCCGTGTGGTGCTATGGGCCAGGGGCCCAAGCTACGGAAACACAATGCCCGCTTGACTCCCTATCCCCTTATTCTCGCATCATAAGAACAACGCAGGTCGCTTCACAGAGTTCCCCTCGACCAATTTCGCCCACACCCTCGCCGGTCTTTCCTTTGACTGAAACTTGCTCCGGACGAATTTCGAGAATATCGGCGATTCGTTGTTTCATGAGCTCTTTATGTGGAGACAATTTGGGGCTTTCGAGTTGAACAACGCAATCCAAATTAATGATGGACCATCCGGCTTGGGACGCCGCCTTCGTGGCTGTGGCCAGCATGTCGGCTGAATCGCGACCTCGATTTTCCTCGGAAATATTGGGGAACATCTGTCCTATATCCGGTAGGCCCGCAGCGCTGAGAATGGCGTCGGTGACTGCATGCAAGAGAACATCGGCATCGGAATGGCCAACGAAATGCTTATCCACGTCCAATTGCAATCCGCCTAGAATCATCGGTCCTCCGGAAGCGATTCGGTGCGAATCCATTCCCAATCCAATGCGCAAGCTTGAGAATTCAATTGCGTTTCGCGTTGCCACTATGCGGTGCCGGCTGGGCTAAAGTACTCGGGTTCCAATCCGTCCTTCCATTTGATGTTGCAACCAATGCTGGGACGCTGTTCGGTGGCGACTTGTTTGCCATTGAGAATGCAACCCAATGCAGTTCGTAGATCTTTTCCGGTCAGTGGCCGGTCTGTCTTCGGCCTCGAATCGTCCAATTGCCCTCGGTAAACCAATCGATGGGCTGAGTCAAAAACAAATAGGTCGGGTGTGCAGGCCGCGTTATAAGCGATAGCGACCGATTGGTCTGCGTCGTAAAGGTACGGGAATTGATAACCTTGCTTGACGGCCTCCGTCTTCATCATTTCAGGGCTGTCTTCAGGATGCGCGATGACATCGTTCGAACTGATCCCAACGAAGCCGACCCCTTTTGGCATGTACTCGTTCGAGATGCGGGTTAACTCCGGTGCAACGTGTTTGACATAAGGGCAGTGATTGCACATGAAAACGATAACCAACGCCTTTTTGTCGCGGAAATCCGAAAGCGAGACACTTTGGCCATCGATATTTTTTAGCGAGAAGTTGGGGGCTATCGTTCCCAAAGGAAGCATCGTGCTGGCGGTTCGAACCATAGGGGGATTTTTTCTGATAGAGTTTGGGATAGTGGTTTGCGCTGAATCACATCGATGAAAATCGAATTGACCAAGATCGAATTGACCAAGATCGAATTGACCAAGATCGAATTGACCAAGATCGAATTGACCAAGATCGAATTG
>JANLUJ010000279.1:0-1934 GCA_031363425.1 Pirellula sp. | reverse complement strand
TTATGGTTGTAGTGATCCGTACTCCACGAACCTGCGCCGACATTCTTCAGTTGATGCTCAATTCGAAAACCTGCTTCGGTGAGTCGAATCAACTTCTGATATTCGTATCCAATGGAGCTGCCAGTGGATTCATCGAGCAACCGCTGGCGAAAAGTAATGGATGATATGTCATGTTCTGTAGTCCAGTCTCCGCGACGCACGAACTCATAGGCGTTCCAAGACCTATACTCCGATTCTTCTGGTTGCTTTAGTATGCCAACTCCAATCTTGACAAATGTCGACCCGGTTCGATTGGGAAGATAGCCTAGAGGTGTAGCATTGCCAAACTCTTCGCAAGGGCCGGTCACATCGTCGTTGGCGTCAGGATTGGAGGGGCCAGAATGCCACCGTTCACAAAGCTGGTGGTCGCCCAACTGAATCTTCTGAACCATTCCGGAATGATCAAATCGTGTACCGCGGTAGTTTACGCTATCTCCTGGCACCGATAGCCACATTTGAATTGGTCCTTTCGTCAGCACGATTGGAGCCGATGGTTTTGTCCCTTGTGCCAAAGTAAAGTTAAAGTTGGATAGAATCAGAGCGGTACAAACAATCACAACGCGCGACTTGAACATGCAAATACCCTAATCATTCAGAATTTGGAACCTGTTTCGCACAAATGCAAAGGAAAAGCTATTCACGCTGGTAGTTGATCGTGCTACTGCTAAACTTTAAAGCGTACGAACACGCACGACAACCCACGCAACCGCGAAAGATTGATGGCCAATCGTATTTTGACTCTCGCTGACGCTAAAATGGACGAACTCATTTATGACTTACCAATACATTTCGCGGATTGAAAACCTGCTAGATCCCGCAGCCAATATATTGCTCAATATGAACTACGAGGAAGCAGAGAAACGCGTCCTGTCAGGCGATCCCAAGCTCGTCGACGAAATAGATGGACAGTTTGCGATCATGGTTGCCAGCGAAAAGACAGTACGGATGGCTCGGTCGATCGGTCGACCGTTGCGTTATTTTCTGGCCAAACTAGTGGACGGACCATGTTTGATCGTTGCCGAGCGAATCGACGAAATTCTTGGTCGACTTGCCGAGATGGGGATCTCAGACCAATTCCACCCCTCTTATACGCGTATGGTCCCTGCGCACTACGTCGTCAAAATCGAATTGCTAGGTTGCCCCGATCCAAATCCAAACTACCAGCGCTTTTTCACCCCAGAACGAAACGCACTGCCGGCTGACTTGTCTGTGATTGGAGCGCAGTATGTCACTCGACTTTCGCAAGAGTGCGATCGCTGGCTCGATACAATTCCAGCGTCGGCCCCAATCGGAGTTTTGTTCTCCGGTGGCATTGATTCTGGGGCAGTTTTGATCGCGATTCATGATCGATTACTAAAACGGGGTGAATCGCCGGCACGGCTCAAAGCATTTACCCTTCGGATCGACAATACAGTCGGCGACGCAACACAGGCGCAACTTTTTGTTCGTCAATGCAACATGGAAGAGATCCTAGAAATTGTCGACTGCGATAGCCAATCGCTCGATTGGCGAGAAACAGTTCGAGTGCTTGAGGACTACAAACCGCTCGACGTCCAAAGCGGGACGATGGCCATGGCCCTCTGCCGCGAAATCCGCCATCGATATCCGGATTGGATCCATCTGGCAGACGGCGATGGCGGGGATGAAAACCTTAAGGACTATCCGATCGAGGAAAATCCAGAACTAACCATTCGGAGCGTTCTCAATAACTTAATGCTCTATCAAGAAGGCTGGGGCGTTCATGCGATCAAGCATTCGCTGACCTATAGTGGCGGTCAAAGTCGTGGCCACATTCGAACTAGTGCCCCTGCCTCGCATTTCGGATTCAGCGGTTTCAGTCCCTTTGCCTTGCCTCGTGTCATTGAAATTGCCGAAGGCATCCCCTTTATCGAATT
>JANLUJ010001175.1:0-4634 GCA_031363425.1 Pirellula sp. | reverse complement strand
CCCATCTCGCGCAATCGAGCGTCGACATGCTGCATCTCGAGTTCGCGATCCGTCCGTACGACCTTCCATAACTTGGACATGTACTCAATTCCTGGTATCTCTTGCAGTGTTTTTGAATCCCACCGGCTTGACCGGTGGATCGTTCGGGCTTTTTGGCTACCCTACGGAGTTAGCCCAAGAGCTATCAACTAAATCATTGATGCGAAAGTGGGAAAGCCTCCGAGCTCGTTGCGGGCCAGCATTGGTCTATTTCGAATCCCCAATCCTAATGTAGCCAGACCACAGCAATGGATGGCTACCCGATACGGTGTTCTCTGGATTCGCAATTGAAGCGCCTTTAAAAAGAGGTTCCTTCTGCGGATCAAATCGCTCTTCCCAAAGTGTTAACACGCTGCGTTGCCAAGATTCCGATACGGACAGATCCTCCTGGTTTTCTTGAAAAGTACGCATCAGCGAAACGGTACTCTCACCGCCGACCGGCCATCTGGAAATGGTGAGTTGCCGAGTTCCCTGGGCGATCAAAGGCAACGTTAGCCGAAGCCACTCGTCCCCGATAGCTTGCGGTGGAGCCGGTACTGCATTCACCCCAGCTAACAACATGGTAGAAGGTGTACCCCATGGCAATCGGCTCCATGTCCTAATGTTGGACTGATTCGGATTCGAGTCAGTGGAAATCGGCGATATTGACTCCCAATTCATCGGGGCGTAGGTGTTAAGGCAATCGGACGAGATTTTGAAGAACAGACTCGGCGGATGGAGCGATGGCTTGCTTGATAGATCCAAAACATAACGCTTTTTCGAAGCCAAGTCCTCGCGTAGTTCTTTCGCTCTCGGCCCTTCTTGCGATAAAAAGTCACTGACGTGCACGTCGATGCCATGGAGATATTTCGGCTTAGCTTCCAATAACGATGGAATCAAGCCGAGGGTAGGCGAATACGTTATTCGATGCTGCGAGATGCAAGGCAACGAACTCGGCAAATCCGAAAGCGGCAGCATTTCCAACGGCAAATACCACACACTTCGGTCGGGAACGATAATCCAGCGTTCTGCTGTCATCAAGGTCGCCCACACTTCCTTCGGGAACAGGTGATTTCGGATATCGATTCTCTTTGCGAGTCCCCAGCTCAGATTGGCTTCATTTGGGGTTCCATCTCGGTTCTTCAACAAAACCAATTCGCCAAGCAAGCTTGTGGTCTTGCGTTCGAGACCTACGAAGTCGGCTACCTCCCATGAACGCCACTTGCCCGATACGTAAAGGTAACCTCGCATCGACGTACCGAGCGATGCAAACACCACCACCGCGTCGCTAGGTCGCAACGACTTAGCAAGATACTCTTGAGAGTGTCGAGGCGGGAAAATCTCGGGAACCACGATGGGGCTCATCGCCGATGCCCAAAGCAACGATTCCTGCGAGGCGCTCAATCGGACTGCAGATTCCCAACGCCGCGTTTCGTCTTCGGACCACTTGCGCAGGTCCCACTTGGGGTTGGCTTGCAGCGGCGCGATCAGTTGGCGTATCTTGCCTACGTTTTGGTCCGCGATCGGAATTTGTTTTCGCAGCTGAGTCGCTTCTCCGGCGTTACTTACAAATCGGTTGTCGCCATGAAGCAGTACTTGCAGGTCGAAGACTCTCGATTCCAGTTCATTTAGCCGCCGATATCTTCTGCGAGTGGCGTCGTCGAGAGCGGAAGCCAACTCAGAATCGGTTCGCATTCGGAGTTGAAGGTTCAACAATACGTTATTTGCCTCCGATTTGTTCACCATGAGCCAATCCAATTGCTCTAGTGGACGCACTCGCCAATTGCCAATCGATGGTGAACGAAGCAATTGCCCCAAAACCACTTCAGCAATCGCATCGTCGAGGACTTTGCTTTTCGTCAATTGCAGCGCAAGGTCCAACTGATACAAAACTGGGGAGCCGATTCCCTTTTCATTTCCTCGCAAGTAAGCGATGCTCTCGAAAAATTTGCCGATTCCATCTGCGATATTGCCTTCGAGGAATGCCAGTTTCGCTTGAGCATATCGGACCACGGACTCGGCCCGCGGCATGACAACTTGCTTGGGTAGCAGCATCGTGGTCGCAACACTGAAGTACCTATTCGACGCATCGATGTCGCCAACGAGGGCAGACAACCGCGCGAATTCCACTTGGCCGCGAATGACAACCATTCGACTCTTGGCCGCAGACCATTGAACGATCTGTTGAATCATCTTTTGCACACCGGTATCGTGGCCATTGGAAAACCCTGTGATCGAGATGAACTCTACTGCTTCGGCCAAATGATCCAATTGCCCGGCGCGACCAGCCACGATGGAGGCTTCGACCGCCCGCTCCTCAGCCACGAGTATTTCATTGGATTCAATCGCTAGATCGGCTAAAGTCAACAGAGCGACTGCCGTCAATGGGTGATCAAGGCCATTGCCCAAGCTCAAGTTTTGCGTGAGAGCCTGCACCGGTCCTGCCCGCTCGCCTGTAGCAATTGCAGCCAGTGACTTGCAAATATTCATGGCAGATTGGATCGCCTCCGAATGACCAGTGACGTCGACACTAAATGCATTCAAAAGTGGGCGCGTCAAGGGACTATGCTTTGCAAGTGGACCTAGCAATTGATAGCGACGTCGGAGCGCAATCGCTTGACAACGCAGGATCTCCAATGCGTCGATCGATACCATTTTGCCTACAATGCCCTGACCAGCAACCGATTCAAGCAACGCATCATTCGAACCAAGTGCAATCGGCCAAGATTCGCTGAAAGACCCCATTTGAGTGCCCCGAGAATTCACCGCCCAGGGAATCTCACGGATACGGGGCTCGGGACGGACGCTCCCGTTGGAGGGCTTTAACAAGGCAAGCCATCGCTGCGACAAAAGAGATATCTGCAGTGCAGCATCGTATCTCTCCAAAGCCATGCCGATATCGCACTGTTCCAGTAGACACTCCCCCAACTTCACCAGGGGTGGAATACTATCGATGCCCCGTTGATTGTTCACCGTGCGTGACTGTGAAAGCGCGGCCTCAAAAACAATAGCGGCTTGAGACGTCTGCCCGTCTGCAAAAAAATCACAAGCGGTGTAGTATTCCGGGCGCACGATGTTGCCGGACGGTCCCTTCGTGTTAGCTGGGTTTTGTTGCGCAAAACAATGCGAACTCAGCAATAATAAGAAAGTGACGGCGACGGTCGGCCGCGTGGCGCTAGCCGCGGGTGTTTTTCTAGTGATCTTTGGGACGCAACCCGCAGCTAGCGTTTTGCGGCTAACCAAATGAACCGCCACTAACGAAGAACACGTTGGGTTTGAAATCAATAGCTGCATTTCTTGCTCTTTCGCGACTGGTTTGTGGCGCACCGCCAAACGGTGAGCTAGCAAACCATTATGGACAGTATCCTGATCGGATGCCAACGATTCGATCGGTGAAACCGGCAAAGTTTAGCTCAAGCAAACATCGGAAACGTCCGATACAACCGATAGTATCGTCGACTTACATCGAGTTCGACGCAGCATCGAGCAGGATAATGGAAAATTCAGAAATGTTGAATTGCAAGAAACCCACCCTTGGTGTTTGGATGGTCATTGCAGCTAGTTCGCTGGGAATAGCAGCCAACACTGGATGCCAAGTCCATGTTGCAGGCCAGACTCTGCCCAGCCCATACTACTTGACCGACGACGTCCAGTATTTCCCAGCCGGTCCAGAGAATAAACTAGCCAACGAAACAGCCGCTCTCAAGGCCGCTCGCGAAGAAGCTAAAGCCCGTCGGTAGTGTATGGCCGGTAATAACAAAACACGACGCGCAAGCTCGTGATTTGCGTTTTTGCTATATTTATTATATTCACTAGCTTGCGCGTCGTGCTATATCTACTAGCGTCGTGCTATATCCACTAGCGTCGTGCTATATCCGATAGCTTGCGCGCGTCGTGCTAAATGGAAATCTTAAAGCGTATATCCTTCAGCTTGAAGTCCGGCAGCGAAGCCTTTAGATGGCGAAGCGCTTTGCTCTTGGAGTACTCTAGCTCCGACAAAACAATTGTGTTCAACGCATACACATTCAAAATCCCACGTTGGATTTTCCCAACGCGCGACTGTGAGGCCAACTCCTCACCAACCGCCACCCGCCATTGCTCTTGTAATAATTCCAAAGACTGCTGAGCGGCGTAGCCTTTTTCGACGATCAATCGATCTACAATCGATGAGATCGACTTCAATCGAAAGCGAGATGGCTGAGCCTTGGGCATCTGGCTGAGCAAACGATTTTCTTCTGCATCGTCCATATACTGTGGCACGGCGGTCTCCGCCGAGATTTCTCCCAAATTATTAAGGCCTGCACGTTTATCCCATAGCACGACGCGCAAGCAAGTGATGGAACTAGGATTTCTTCAATGACACCATGTATTCGACCAAGTCCACCAAGCCTTGCTCGTCCATGGTCTCTTGCAAGTTTTCCGGCATCAACGATTTCTCTTGCTTCTTAAGCTCTGCTAGGTTCGCGCGTTTGATCGTGCGTTCGATTCCCTTTGCATCCTTTATGGTGACGCTTTCTGGCGTATCCGAAACCATTAGTCCAATGACGATTTCATCTTCATCCGTTCTGGCCGCAAAGGATTCGTAGTTGTGGCTGATGCCTGCGCTAGGAGCCAAG
>JANLUJ010000171.1:0-5468 GCA_031363425.1 Pirellula sp. | reverse complement strand
ATAGCATTCGAGTACCGTTTTGAGCAATGGCAAAGAGCAAACAATGTCAAGCTAGGAAGGACAAGTGGTTTGGGAAAGCAAGCAACATTGGCCCGCGACTCGCCAACCATTTCCCAAGTTGCTTGGATATGTTCCCGCGCCGGATAAAGAATTGATCGTTTGGAAGGTCATTCCGTAGTCAACGGGGCCGACTTCTTGGACCCTTGAACGAGGGGGACCCAGCGTTCCTCCCGATTGCTTATTTCGGTAATTCGAAGTCCGAATTTGTCGCCAACTTTGACAACCTCCCCCTCTGCGATGACATTTCCGTCGATCTCCAACGAAAGCGGTTTATCGCAGGGCTTGTCAAATTGAATCATGACGCCTGGCACAAATTGAAGGATTCGGTCCACTGGCAACTTTTGTTGTGCGAGCGTCACCGCTATATCGGTCTCAATTCGTAACAGGCTTTTCCAATAATCGACCTTGGCCGGATTGTCTGTAGAATGCGGTCTGATCGTACTCATTCAATCCAATCCTTAGCAAAAAACCGGAAAACAACTGCCGATTTGTAACTATCGACATCAATCCATGGCTATCTTGATCGCGACCCATCGAAATTTTTGAAAGATTCCTATAATTTGAGTAAACATGTAGTCCGGTATAATCATTGGAAATGCAGGACGATAACCGCAATTAACATCTATCTCACTTAACTATCAAAACATGAGCGTCGCTCTCGAACCGATACCATTCCCCCCCTACCGAGAACTTGCAAACGAAACACTGCACGAACGAATCGACCATGCGAAGAAGGAACTTGGCAAGAGTCTGCTCATACTCGGCCATCATTACCAGCAAGACGAAGTGATCGAGCATGCCGATCTAAACGGTGACTCGTATCAATTGAGCAAACTGGCGGCCGATAGCGAGGACTGTCGAACCATCGTATTCTGCGGCGTGCATTTCATGGCGGAGACAGCTGACATATTGGCCAATCGCCCGGAAAAGATGAAATCAAGGAACGGCCAGCGGGTGTCCGTAATACTGCCAGACATGTCTGCCGGCTGTTCGATGGCAGACATGGCGGGCATCCGTCAAGTGGAAGCCGCTTGGAAACAACTTGGCGAAGTGATCGATACAGCGGAAATTACACCGGTCACCTACATTAACAGTGCTGCCAGCTTGAAGGCTTTTTGTGGCCGGCACGGCGGTATCGTTTGCACGAGCAGCAATGCCAAGGCAGTCCTCGACTGGTCCTTCGCACAACGCAAGCGAGTTTTCTTTTTTCCGGATCAACACTTGGGTAGAAACACTTCACTCAAGATGGGAATTGCGAACGGGCAAATGCCTGTGTGGAATCCGCACGACCAAGAAATGGGAGGCAATTCAGAACAAGCGATTATTGAATCGCGTGTAATACTTTGGAAGGGACACTGCTCCGTTCATCAAATGTTTCAAGCAGATCACGTTGCCTCTTTTAGGAAGAATCATCCAGGCATCAAGATTCTTGTTCATCCTGAGTGTCCCCAAGAGGTGAACGACATCGCAGACATCTCGGGTTCAACTAGCAAGATCATTGACACTGTTAGAAAAGCGCCTCCGGGAACCAAATGGGCAATCGGTACAGAATTGCACTTGGTCAATAGGCTCAAGAAAGAACACCCTGAACAAGAGATTCATTTCCTCTCGCCGTTGGTCTGCATGTGTGCAACTATGTATCGCATCGATCTAGCGCACCTTTGTTGGAGCGTCGAGAATATTGTTCAAGGAAATGTCGTGAATCCGATTGTTGTTCGAGAAGAGATCGCCAAATGGTCATTGATTGCGCTCGAACGAATGCTAACCGTCAAGTAAAACCCAGTTACGTCGTTACATTGAAGCAATTGGCAACAAAAGCGACGATGCCACGCTCTGGCGAGCGTAGCTACGCTCGCCAGAGCGTGGTCAACCAATTTTAGATTTCATTCCGCCGTCTATAGAAATCAAATCTTTTATGATCAGACTTCCGTTTGTGTTGTTGTTCACCGCGATGACCGCTTTGTTTTGGGGGGTATATGGCATCTTGCTTCATCACGGAACGGAGCAGCTAGGACATAGTTCGCTTCGCGCATTTGTCGGGGTTGGAATCGCTTACTTCCTCATTGCGGTTCTCGTTCCATTAGGACTGTTGAGTCGAAAACCTGAAAAAGGGTTTTGGTCAATGGGCGGTACGTTGCTATCGCTTTTTGCTGGAACCGTAGGGGCACTTGGCGCCCTTGGAGTCATTCTCGCCGTCGCGTTCAAGGGGATGCCAATCTACGTTATGCCGATTGTGTTTGGTGCTGCTCCCGTAGTGAATACGATGGTTACATCTTGGCTAAACAAGTCGTTTTCGCAGATCAAGCCGACCTTCATTCTAGGGCTGATTTTGGTTGCGCTCGGGGCCGTCGGAGTTTTGATCAACAAGCCCGCGGCCCCTGCTAAGGCAGTCGTTTCAAGCACAGAATCGAAAGCGACGGACGAAAAGAAAGCAGAACATGTGGAAGCAGTCGCGGCCAATCCGTTGGCAATTGGCGCATCGATTTGTTTAGCAGTGATTTGTTGGGGAGCCTACGGGCCATTCTTGCATTTGGGTCAAATGAAAATGGGGGGATCGCGATTGCGGCCGTTTTGCTGTGTTGGGATCGCTTACTTTATTATTGCCGTTGCCGTGCCGGTCATGATCTTGATGGCAACGCCGGATAACGTTTCCTTGAAATGGAGCGAAATTGGTGGCGGCATGATGTGGTCCATACTTGCAGGTGGCGCGGGCGCCATGGGAGCCTTGGGAATCATCATGGCCTTCAACTACGGTGGGAAACCCATTTTTGTGATGCCGCTTGTTTTTGGCTTCGCGCCGGTCATCAATACGTTAACCTCCATGGTCGTGGGTGGCTCGCTAGACAAGATCACGACGTACTTCTTTGGCTCCCTCATGCTCGGTATTGCCGGTGCAGTTACCGTTTTGGTTTTTGCCCCTAAAGCCAAGCCACACAGTACTCCGACAGCGGATCCGAAACCCGATCCCACGCCGTCGGCACCAAAATCCGTGGAAGGTCCAAGTTTAGATTCGTCAAGGACGTAGGTCGGCCTGTCCTCAGGCTGACACACTGCGACACGTCCGGCTGAGGACGGCCGGACCTAGGTGAGGACGGTCGGACCTAGCTTTTTTGTCGAACTACTTAATCATGTTTTGCATCATGTCGTTCATGCCTGGAAAGAACTCGGCTCCGCCAGTCAGTTCTTTAACCTCGTTGATGTGCATCTCTTTGGCCGACCGGACAGCTTGATTCATCGCTTCCTTTGTAAGCCTTTCCACCAAGGACTTGTGATCGAGGGACACATATTCTTCTGAGATGCTTATGGATTGAACCACGCCCAGCCCGCTCAATTCTATGTTGACCGTAATCGATTCAAAGCTCGCGCTTCCATAAACGCGTGCAGCTTCTAGCCGAGCGTTCATTCCTTTTAGCTGAGACCCAATTTGGGTCATGTTTTTCATGGCACTGGCAAGGTTGGTAAGATTCTTGAACATCGTGTACGGTTTAGTTTTTAGGGTGATTGTAATTAACGTCTGGACTATTCAACGGCAGCCGTCTCAATTCGAACTTCATTGCGGAGTCTTTCTCGCAGTGAAATGTCTTCGGCGTTCATTGTGTTTGATTTCAGGAAATCGAGGTGGGGCACCGAAAAGGATGGTTGAGCCGGATCCACACGAACAACTTGCGCCTCTAAAATATCCATGAACTGCTTGATAAGCGGATTAAGCATCGCATTCCGAATGAGTTGGGCCTGAGGGATGTTTGGCTGGTGGGCTTGAACCATTTGAGTGGGTTCAATCGATTGCGGATTCTCAGTCATTTCCAGAACAGGTGTGGGCTCCTGCGTTTGCACAAACTCGAAGCTGACATCGAGACCGATGCGACGTGAAACTGATTGCGCAAGTTTACGTCCATTTTCTCCAGTTTGGAAATAGTTCAAGGCCATTGCGCCATCTCGCGACAAGAAGATCTTCCATTGCTGATCGTTAGGACAATCAATTCGCACGGTCATCATGGCGCACTGTTCTGCAAGACCACCCAATTGAACGGCCTCCTCCCGAACCAAGGCTATCTTATTTAGATCGCTCTCGAGAACTGGTCTATCTGTGGTTGCAACGACAGTTACCACCGGCTCAATGCAAACGGATTGCATTGTATTTTTCGGGGGTGTATTTTCGCTCGTCCCTATCTCGGTTTGAACGGAAACAGCTCCAACTACCGTGGTTGTAACCTCCGATTCAAGCGTCGTTGGTAGCGGACTTAGTTCCACTTTTTTTTTTGGCTCAACGGGCAGCGAAACCACGGGAGCAGCGTTCACGGCGACCCGCTGGGGCGGGGCCGTCTGCGTTGAAAACGCTTTTACGAGATCTGACAGAGATTGGAGATCTTGCAAGTTACAGATTTGTACCAGCGCCACTTCGAAGAGGATTCTACTTTGAACGCTATGACGCATTTTGACGATGGTCTCATCGAGCAGCTGCAAAGCGGATAGCAATGTCATGGTCCCCCAGGACTTTCCCCAATCCTTGAGTTGGTCAACGCTGTTCGGATTAGCGGTTCGAACAAGATCGGCACTGCCACCAACGGTCACGGTCATCATATCGCGTAGGTAGCCAAGTAGCTGTTCCGCGAGTTGACCGACATCCACCCCTTCCTCTGCTGCAGTATCAAGTTCCTGCAGGGCACCGCCAGCGTCACGTTCAATGAGTCGAGTCGCAAAAGACGCGAGCCGAGTCTCATCGGCCGTCCCCAACATTGTATGAACCACTTCGGCCGTGATTTGGTTTCCGCTAAAGCTGAGCAACTGCTCAAGCAAGCTTTGGCTATCCCGCATCGAGCCGGCTGCTCGGCGAGCGATCAAACGCAAGGCATCGTCGTCCGCTTTGGTCCCTTCGCTTTCGCAAATGAACTTCAGTCGCTCGAAGATCTGCTCGGTTTTCACGGGCGGAAAATCAAATCGTTGGCATCTTGAAAGAACGGTAATTGGGATCTTTTCCGGATCCGTTGTGCAAAAGATGAACTTCACGTGTCCCGGCGGTTCCTCAAGCGTTTTAAGCAACGCATTGAAGGCCTGTGTTGTCAGCATGTGCACTTCGTCGATAATGTAGATCTTGTAGCGTGAGCGACTAGGCCGAACGGCTGCGTTGGATCGAAGCTGGCGAATTTCGTCGATACCTCGATTGCTAGCGCCGTCGATTTCCAAAACGTCCATATCTTCGCCCGCATCGATCGCTTGCGATATGTCCGAGTTTGGATCGAATTTCCCGTTCGTTTCGGCGGCGGCGTTTAGGGCTTTGGCAAAGATGCGGGCCGTACTCGTCTTGCCTACCCCGCGCGCACCGGTGAACAGATAAGCGTGGCCGACGCGATTGCTTTCGATGGCGCTCAATAAAGCTTGTGAAACCGTGGATTGCCCCACCAATTCCG
>JANLUJ010000151.1:0-11018 GCA_031363425.1 Pirellula sp. | reverse complement strand
GTACCGACTCAGTGCAGATTACCAATGGAAACAACCGATGCCTAGAATCTTGATTACCCCTGAGGCTTTGGTGAATGCTGATGGTCCACATGTTGATCTACTCAAAGAGGCTGGCTTTGACGTCGCATTCCCAAAGAACCCGCAATTCACCCGTGGACTTGGTGACGAAGAAGAAGGGGTCGACGAATTAAGCGGGGCGGATGGATTGATCGCTGGCTCAGAGCACATTACTGCTTGGATGCTCGACCGATTGCCGCGACTTCGGGTCATCGCACGTAACGGTGTCGGATATGATCGTGTCGATGTGGCTGCGGCGACGGCCAAGAACATTGTCGTTACGATCACTCCCAAGTCGATACATGAAGCGGCTGCCGAACACGCTTTAGCGCTGCTGCTGGCAATCTCTAAGCACATTGTCGTCAATGACCGCGCGGTGCGGACCGGTCAATGGCCGCAAGGTTTGATTGAACCGGTACGAAGGAAGACCATTGGCATCTTGGGCCTTGGCCGAATCGGTCGCAGTATGGCAATTCGATCGGCCGCGCTTGGAATGACAGTAATCGCTCACGACGCATTTCCCGATGAAGCCTTTGCCAGAGAGCACAATATAACTCTGGTCGACTTCGACGCGCTGGTCGAACGATGTGATGTTTTGAGCATCCACTGTCCTAACACGGTAGACACGAGGGGAATAATTAATCGTGATGTATTCAATCGCATGAAGTCAACGTCGATCTTGATCAATACCGCTCGTGGCCCGATCGTCAATGAAACTGACTTGATAGCCGCGTTACAGAGCGGCTCGATCCAGGGAGCCGGCCTGGACGTTTTTGAACAGGAGCCCCCCGCGAAAAACAGTCCTTTGTTTGAGATGGACAACGTTGTTCTAACACCCCACTCAGCTGGTGCGGATTCATTGGCTATGCATGATATGGCGATTGAATCCGCTAGCTATGTGATCGATCTCCATCGGGGCAAGTGGCCCGCAAATGCCGTCATCAATTCTCAACTCCGCGACACCTGGAGCTGGTGAGGACGTGCAGACGGCACCGACGACTACAGTCCGTAATTCTGCTTCGACGTTCCTTTTGCGATCAGTGGCTCCATTCCGAGTTCGCGACGCATGATTGCGCCGGATTCGCAAAACCAATGGAACAGCGTCTTCACATCGATACCAACGTTGAAGTGCTTTACGCCGAGCTCTAAGTACGGCTCAAAGCCGCGCGGTTCGTTCAGTTCGACTCGTACTGCGATTCCCATGCTCAGAGCCATCTCGATCATGAAATGTTCCGCTTCTGTTACCTTGGGATGCGTGAACTGGCCCGTCAGACCAATGCTATTGGAATAATCGGCAGGACCAAACTGTACCATGTCGACACCTGGAACCGCGAGCATCGCTTCAAGATTCTCGATCGCTTCTTTCTTTTCAATCATCAAAGCGATTACAACCTTGTCCATTGCGTCTGCCCACACTTCACTACCGGCATCCTGCAGGGAGGCGCGGTGCATATTCACTCCTTGCAATCCACCCGATCTTGGGCGTTCGGTGCGGATGCAGCGAACGCATTGCTCGACCTCGGTGACACTGCGAGGGTCGGCGAATATCACGCTCTGAAAGCCAGCGCCGATCGCCCGGACCGCAGTATGAGCTCGCGACTCTTGCTCGATCTTGATCATGCCGCCCAGGTGATCGAACAGCTCGATGGCCCGACCCATGTTTTCTAGCATGGCGTGATCATACGGTGCGTATTCGCCGCAGAACTCCACGTAGTCGAACATTCCACTGTGACCTACGAGCTCGAGGATCGTCGGCCAGGAAGAGAGAAGGCGGGTTCCCAATGTTGGCCGATCATTATCCAACAATTCACGTAAACGATTATGACGCATGGCAAGTTGTCCTCGAATCCACATTGTCTCGTAAACTGCCGATATGGCTGCACGAAAGTCTGCTCATGCCCAAGTCACGTCCCCCTTGGGTTCATTTAAGACGATTCCTTGCAGAAAGGCGATGGCTTTTTCCAATCCTTCACGAGCCGTCATCAAGCTATCTTCATGTTCGATCGATAGGGCATGATCATAGCCACTCATGCGAAGAGCTGAGACAAAGTCGCACCAGAACTGTCGCGAGCTGCCATAACCGACGGTGCGAAACAACCACGACCGATTGATTTCATCGCCATAGTGCTTGGTGTCGAGCACGCCGTTGATTTTTGAATTCCATTGCTGCACGTTGGTATCCTTGGCATGAACATGCCAGATGGCGCCTTGTAGAGCACGTACCGCAGCGCACGGATCTATGCCCTGCCAAATGAGGTGCGACGGATCGAAGTTCGCACCAATCTCGGGCCCGGCAGCCTGACGAAGTTTCAAAAGCGTCTCCGGATTGTAAACCACAAACCCAGGATGCATTTCCAAGGCGATTTTATGAACGCCATGCTGCCTAGCGTACCCCGTCGTCTTGATCCAATATGGAATCACCACCTCCTCCCATTGGTAATTTAGGATATCTAGGTACTCGGGCGGCCAAGGGCAGGTGACCCAATTCGGCTGCCTGTCTGCAGGCGAGCCACCCGGGCAACCACTGAAGGTCGCAACGACTTCGACTTCAAGTTTGGCCGCCAATCGCACGCACCGTTCGAAAGCAGCATGGTGCGCAGCAGCGATATCTGGATTCGGATGGATAGGATTCCCATGCACGGAGAGGCAGGAAATCTTTAGTCCTCGCGAGTGAATGGCATGCAGGAATCCTTTCGCTTTGGCACCGCTAGCGAGCAATTCATCCGCATCGCAGTGGTCCGTCCCGGGATAAGCTCCGGTACCGATTTCGACCGTTTGCACACCCAGGTCGGCGAGGTAATCGAGTGCCTGTTCGAATGGCATGTGCCGAAGGATAACACTGAAAACACCAACTTTCATCTTGGGATTCCTTTTCTTTTGTATGCGTAAAGTAGATTGTAATATCTTTGGCTTGACGGCCAAGCGATAGTACACGACTCCGCACAAAGTCGGAGCATCAAGCAACTTCATCTGATCGAGAAGAACTTTTTCATGAGTCGGAGGCCAAGCATTGCCGCAATCATCAGCAGGCCAACGAGTCCTGTGAAAAGATTTGTCCAAGTCGACATAATTTCATTCTTGATTTGGCCCTCGTCTAACTTGCCTGCAAAATAAACTACCTTTAACTCCGTACCTACGGCATAAGCGGGTGTCATCTCGAGTCGACTTGACCTCAATTTGGCTTCCACGTTGGCGGCCCTGATGCAATTACGATTCTTTCAATATTGTCAGCCGCGAGAGTCCTGGCATTCTCAAACATCGGGCGGTTCTCCGGAGCTAGAAATTCCGGTTCCTGGATTTGTTTAAACAACGGGTCGATTGAGAATCCTGAGCGTTCTGCACCATGTCGGAGCAGTACCAACGAAATGATCGTGTCGCGATAGTCTGCACGGCCACCTTCGATGGCCGCAATTGCGAGCGCTCTTCGCACCCACTCAACATCTTTTGGCGAACCTATGCGCGCGCCCATTCGTCGAACGTACAACCACATCGCGTCAAGCTCCTTGTTGCGATCCGAAAAATATTCGCGAATCTGGCGACGAATACCGCTGTCTGACTTCAGGTAGAGATCAGCAAGTTGGCTAAAGCGCTGGTCCGCATCACACTCGCCCAAATAATCCCAGGCTCGAATGTCCGCATAAGCGTTTTCGCCTGGCAAACTTTGCCATTTACGAAACGATGAGTTTTTTTGAAGTGGTTGAAGAGCTGCTGTCAGTTCTCGATAGACGTGTTCAATGTTTTCCCCACGCGTTTTCACATCAACACCAGCCCATTCTAAATAGAATGGGACTTCGATCTCTTTTTTGATCTGATCGAGGGTCTGGCCGTTATCGATGGCTTTTTTCAATGCTGTGCGCAGGTCAAGAAAATAGCGTTGTTGATTGGCCAGAAGTTGCGTGTCGCTCAATTCGCCGTGTCCTGGCGCAACCTTTTTAGGGCTCAGTTCCTGCATTGCGCCCAGCACTGCAATCCAGCTTTCGGTATTGCTATCCCCCGTATAGTTGAAAGCGCCATTGACGCAGGCGTCGCCGGTAAACAATATCCCATGTTTTGGCAACCAAGCGACTGCGTCACCGGCCGTATGCGCATGTCCCAAAAAAATCAATTCGACCCGTTGGTCGCCATCATCGAAAATCAGTTTATGACTAAAATACATAGACGGGATACCGTACTTTAGATCACCATACTCCGCAGCTCGGTCTTTGCTATTGGCTGCGTTGGCAAAAGCTGCCAGCCCTTTACTTTGGAAAAGAGGTTGACTACGTTCGTGAGCCAGGACTGTTGCTCCTAATTCAATGTACTTTACATTGCCGTCCGCGTGGTCGCCATGATAGTGAGTGTCGAAAACAAAGCGAATTGGTTTTTCGGTTGTCTTTTGAATTGACTCGACTACTTCTTTGACTTGCCCTGGAAAATTGGCGTCAATCACGAGTACATAATCCTTAAAGATAACCCATCCTTGATTGCATCCGGTAAACTTGGGTGACGTTTGGGCTTTACGGAAATGAACACCGGGCGCCAATTCCTGGATGGTTGTTTCGTCAGGAGCAGCCAAACCTATCGCAGCGAATACGATAAGCCCAAGCGAACATAAAGACGATCTAACAATTCGTGAAGTCATGGTGAACTCAAGTTTTAGGACAATCGAAAGTGCGAGAAAGCGCCATTTTAGCGACATCGGCAGGATGGTGGTTAGCTCCACATCCGGAAATGTTTGACAACGGAATTCGCGAGATGATTACTTCGAGATGATTACTTCAGGGGCACGCCATTCTTCGCGAACGGAATTGCCTTTGTTTCCCCGGTTCGGTCGGCCATCACCATGGAGTCTTGTGGACTTCGGAGCTAGGATTGCAGTAAGGCGACCGGCAGACTGAAAAGTACCAGTAGCACAAAGCGCGAGCTAGTGAATTGGAAGCTGGAATCACTAGCTTGCGCGTCGTGCGAGGTAGGGTTAAACCTGCCAGTCGCCTACAGGTCGGTTGAACCGCTAGTGAGTGCTGGCTTTACTCAAGAATTGAGGGCAGGGAATTGGCTGCAGTAACGAATTTAGCAGAGCGAAAGATCGAGGGATGGAATTTTGATAACAGTTATGCGCGACTGCCAGAGCTTTTGTTTCGGCAAGTTGCACCAGCTAAAGTCAAACATCCGGCGATAGCAATTTTGAATATAGGGTTGGCCAAGGAACTAGGGCTCGATTGGGACAACGTGCCCGATTCCGCGTTGGCGAGCGTGTTCTCTGGGCAACTCATTCCTGAGGGAGGACAGCCGATTGCGCAGGCCTACGCGGGACATCAGTATGGCGGATTCACGGTGTTGGGCGATGGCCGAGCGATCTTGTTGGGTGAACAGATGACGCCAACGGGACAGCGATACGATATTCAGTTTAAGGGCCCGGGGCGCACGCCATTCTCGCGAATGGGAGATGGCAAGGCGGCGCTGGGGCCGATGCTCCGCGAATACATCATCAGCGAGGCGATGCATGCACTGGGTATTCCGACCACACGCAGTTTGGCTGTGGTGACGACTGGAGAGACAGTCCATCGCGAGATGGCACTGCCGGGGGCAATTCTAACGAGAGTTGCCAAGAGCCATATACGCGTCGGCACGTTTCAATATTTAGCGGCGCAACAAGATACGGAGAATTTGAGGATATTGGCGGACTATACTATCGAGCGACACTTTTGCGAAGTGGTTAACACACCAAACAAGTATAGATCGTTTTTCAGAGCGGCAGTCGAAAGGCAGGCTGCGTTGATTGCGAGATGGCAAGCTGTTGGTTTTGTACATGGTGTGATGAATACTGACAATATGGCGATCTCCGGGGAAACGATTGATTACGGGCCTTGTGCATTTATGGATGTCTATGATCCCGAGACGGTATTTAGCTCCATCGATCATAGCGGACGTTATGCGTATGGGAATCAACCATCCATCGCGCAGTGGAATCTTGCTCGATTCGCCGAGACGCTACTGCCGCTATTCGATGTGGATCAAGAAAAGGCAATCGAAGTTGCTACGCATGACCTAAACTCGTTTGGGCAATTTTTCCAACGCTACTGGATGGCCGAAATGAGAGCCAAGATTGGTTTGGTGGACGAAGAGGAAAGCGATAAGGAATTGATTGCGGAATTGCTAGAGTGGATGCACGAAGCAAAAGCCGATTTTACTAATACATTTCGGGAACTAGCCAGTGGTTGCCTTGTCGAAAAAGGGAAGGTTGCCGCAGAGCGATTGAAACATTGGTATAAGAAATGGCAGCAGAGGTTGAAACGTGAAGGTCGACCAATAGATGAAGCCAAGAGGCAGATGCAGTGCGTCAATCCATTTGTCATTCCACGCAATCATCGCGTTGAGGAAGCACTCGATGCAGCGAGCCAGTGCGGCGATTTGTCAGTGATGCACAAACTGTTGGCTGCGCTTGACAAGCCGTTCGAACGCAATGACGCCTACGCGGAATACCAGACACCTTCAAGTGATGCAGGATATTATCGCACTTTTTGTGGAACTTGATTAGAAGCTTTTGTTGAACTGTATAGCCCACGATCTTTTTCAATCTGCGACTCGATTTCACCAGCCCCATTTTCCGAAAATTCTGATGGGACACAGCCGGCGTCAAGCTAGCCACCTTCAACTTTGACCGCGTCGCTGTCCATAGTTGGCCAGGACCCGATCACATAACCAGATACGATCAATGTTTCGGCACACGAATTTCAATACCGTATTGGGGAGCAGCGTCTATGAGCTTTTCGATTTCTTCCTTCGTCGGGTGGGGAGCATTCGTAGCGCCTTGCTGCAATGGCGTCCCCACTTCAAAAAACATCTGTTCAAGTCCTGCCGGGGCGATCGTAATTAGCATCTTCGCGGATTGATCGGATTCGTTCTTAAATGAGTGCAGCGTACCTGTTGGGATAGTTGCGAAATCACCGGCTCTAGCAAGTATCCGCTCAGTACTAAAATGAAAAGTAATTTCGCCTTCGAGAACATAGAAGGCCTCTTCTTCGCGGCTGTGGACATGAGGTGGAGGACCGCTTCCAGGGGGCACAATTGCTTCCCACATTGCATACTTTCCATTGGTTTCCTCGCCCGTTGCAAGAAAACGATAGATGTCACCGACGACAGCTATTGTTCGTCCCATATCTCCTTTTCGAACAACTGGATCGCGATTCATTGATGATTCCTATTGCTGGATGAACGGAAATTGGTCGCGCTTGCAACATTGACTACCGTTTTCTCAACGAATCGCTTGATAAACTTGCAGTAGCGAAGACTGGACTTGAACCAGCGACCCACGGCTTATGAAGCGAGACGAAAAACGTCGTAAAAACGCTGTTTTTCCTTGGCTTTTGATGGTTTCGGACCAGTAAAAGCTATTGCAAAGCATAGCGAACCAGAGCGAAAATTGCAAGGCTTCTGAGTAACTACCGCTTTCAAATCGGTTACTACCGCTTTGCAAATTAACAAAACTGTGCGCCGAAGTTTGTGGGGTGGGGGGTCACTTTCTTTCTCGACTCAATCGCGATTCGTTCTTGCCACGACCCTAGAGCCCGCAATTTTTTTTGTTAATCCCGCAAGGAGGAGGCGACGCAAGTTAAGATACTTTCTTGACGTCTTCAAGCAGCTCGCCTCTGGGTCACTAATCTGGGTTCAAAAAGACTAATCTGCATTCAAATTATTCTAAAGAACACGCCATGTCTGGTCCTTTGAAACCGCCAAGCGTTGATTCTCTCGGAAGGATTCTTTGGCGGATTCCCGTCGCAATGCCGCAAAGTGCCAAGAGGCCACAAAAAACCAACGACCCTGGTTCAGGTACGCTTTGTACGACGAGAACTTGCGAAATTCCATACATTGAAAATTGGGTTGTATTCTGACTAAACACTGATTCTTGGAGCCATGTGGAATCTTTGGCCGCCGAACTGCCTACCACTACGTGGCCATTTGCTGCACCCAAAACTCCGTTCGGATAACTTATGCTATTTGAGAATGTTCCTGTGTAAACTCTAACTGTTCGCGAGTTCCCATTTTCGTCCACACTAATTGGTGCCAAAAGGCTAATTGGCGTTAAAGGATTCGCTGGCCATAGGGAATCGAAATTTGCACTAACTTTGACGCCGTCCACGCGAAAAATTCCTGCTGGTGATTCTGGGTCACGCGTCCTCAAGTCTACGGTAGCCGTTGACCCGATTACATGCCACGAAATCGTCTGGCCGTTGTAAGTTGTTAGGCTCGCTGACTCGGCGGCTGCCGTAACGAAGGCATCATAGTCCGCAATATTCGTACTCGTCGCATTGCGAACTGTGCTGGTGACGAAAACCAATCGAAAACTATCACCGTCTGATAATCCATTGGGTACGACGATGTCAGCAATTATGGGTTGCGAACTCGTTGCAGCGTAGCAAAAGATCATTGCAGCAAATAACTTGGATTTTTCCATTCCTATCGCCTTGGCGTTGCCGATCCTTTGGAATTGGTTTTACTATCACGAATCACGGTGGTGCTAAATCTGGCCAACATATCGCGCGCTTTTTCATCCTTCCTTGCAAGCAACAACGAGCGCACCAAGGACTTATTGACTTGCTCTAGCTTGTCCCTAGCTGTTTTTAATCGCGCTTCGTAGGTCGCCGTCGAAACGCCTATCGGTACAATTCCATGCTCCTTGAACAACGCAATTGAATTTATTGCCTCTTCAACCGCGCTGGGATTGGCGTTTTCTCGCGCGAGTTCCTCTTTCCTTTTCAGTTGACTTAGAATTAAAGCTTTTGCAACATCAAAATCAGAACGGTAGGATTGAACAGCTACGGTCCATCGTGCAAGTAGGTCCGCCTGTAATGGGTCAACTAAATCAGTAAACTCGGAATCAAGCTTCTGAGCATTTGTATCTTGTTTGATTTCAAGTAGCCGAACGATCAGAACATTTTTTTTAGCAGTCAAATCAGCGATCGCATTCTTTCGAAGAATCGCGTACTCATCGCGATTAATTGAATCAGCAAGCTCGCCCCGTTCCGTAAAAGCAGCGCGGATTTCCTTTGCCTTCTCTAGTCCGGGCAAATCACCATTCTTGCGAACGTTCGCTTCCATCGCGTCGATTTGAAAGAGAACTTCCTTGATGGAACGGTCAATCTCTTTCAAATAGCACTCCTAGGCAGATGACCATTCCTTCGCTTTATCATCATTGTCGACGTCAGCTCGTTCATCTGTAGGGGCGTCAGGCCTGGGCGTCGGCGGACCGTTCTTCCATTCTCCAGAAGCTGTAGTAACCCATTTCCCTTTTTCCAGATCTTCACTATGGTCTTTGAACAGTCGTTTGGGAGCGTTTCGAGGAATAATCCAAAGTTCAACATAATCCGGAGTTGAAGTCACAAACGAAAGTTTCGTCCAGATTTTGCCCGTCTTAATCTCAATCTCATGCCATTCTGTATCACTCACTTGCTTAAGTAACAGATTGTAGTTTCGATTGAACCAAACTTGGCGTGAATCTCCCGCTGCTTGCTCGTCGCTTCCGCTCTGAGCCCGTCCAAATATCGCAACTACGGCTGCTAGAAACAAGATGAAAGCAAGTTTTGGCAATATATTGGCGATACTCATCAAATTCTCCAATCAACCTAGCAAGTTGTGAATTTCAACAGAAAAGGATAGCCTTGGTAGATCGTAATTGCAAACATGAATTTCTATTCGAATGTAAGGCAATTGATGTAAAAGTTGAGATCACAAAAACCCCTGAGAGTCAATCCCGATGGCCTCTCAGCACAAAGTCACTCTCAAGGCATCTGGCTGGCGTTTTGTCGCTATTTTCGGCGATACGCCGGGGTATCGTGCGATTTAATGAAGTGCTGTCAAATCGCGTTTTGGTGGCTTTGGTGGCGTTTTTGTTTTTCGGTCCCGCTGCAACGGGTTCAGGGTCTTTAAATATGGTTGTTGCAAGGACCGCGCTAGCTGCGCCGGCGACGTGCTTTAGAACCTGCCATTGCAAGGGTTTTGGGACGTATCGCGCTAACGATGGGCGTTACGTGATTCCACCGTAGGTCAAATGCCGAATTCCTCGCGTTTCAGGCTAATCTGGTGCCCTTGGTCGCTTGCCGCCTGTTGAAGGAGTTCTGCCATGAGATCGGCTTCGCCCGCCCCGCAAAAGAATGCGTCGTGGCAAGTGAGTACAAGGGGTTTTGCAGGGTGATTCAATGCCCTAGCAGCCGCATCTTCGACAACAAGCTTTGCTTCTGTAATTTGAAGCAAACGAATTAGGATCGAGTGCTTATTTTGCCAATTGACCCCGTTTAGCTCCGATTCCCGATTTGTCTTTTCAATAAACTCACCAATCGTTGGAAAAGCCAGCCTAAAAACGTTCTCGATAAGAGAAGGGTAGTCGTTATTGACTCGAAAACCAGCCTTGGAACGGAACGACTTCTTTTTGGCGAATACGTCCGTCAGAAACTTCTTTTTTAATGTCTCGATCGAGATGTTTTTCCCTTCATTTTGAATCTTTTCCAACATGTTTTGGTAGAAGGAGCCAGTTGCAGTTTCATAGAAGTACAATTGAAGATCAAGGGGTAAATGCACGTCATATAGGTTCTCCTGCCCTTCTCTTGTGTTGCTGTCTCTTGTTCCTGTGTCTCCTACCTGTGCGGTGCCCCTTTGTCCTGCGCCCTGGCGCTCTACGCCCTGGCGCTCTACGCCCTGGCGCACTTGGTCGTCCTTTACTAGCTTAGCTAGAAGCGCTGGTTGCGAGTTCCTGATGTCTACGCTTTCGAGCGGCTTTCTGCGATACCTGAGCGCCGGCCTGAGTTGCCGGCTCAGCGACGTTACGCAGTTGAATACCCTGTTTGTGCTCCCGACGTGGAGCGTGTCCGTTCCATCTCTGCGCCCGGTCTCTCCCTTGTCTTCGTTGAATTCGACTGGGGAAAAGACATTTACCTTGCCCGTCAGATCGTCTCCGAGAAAATCAACAGCGCTTCGCTGCCTCCCGG
>JANLUJ010000107.1:0-1867 GCA_031363425.1 Pirellula sp. | reverse complement strand
CCAGCCCTTGATCACTTGATTCAAACCAAAAGAAATGGTCTCGTTGCGACGATAGGAGCTGTCGAAGATCGATTCGTCGTCGAGCCAACCTTTGTAGTGAACGGTAACTCTATTGGAGGCCTTTGGTTTTTGCCCCTCACTGTTTCGAAGAATGCGATACTTCAGACCAGATGCAGTTTCGAGGAAATCGGAAGGGGCATCAACATCGATTTTCCCTGGGGAGGCTTTCTCTTGTTTATCAACAGGTCCTGCTGCTAGTGCCATCGAGATACTCTTTCCTTTTGGGGTTTTGTAGTCTTGTTTCCGTAGTTTGGGACCGCGGCCCGAATTCCGAACGGCTCTGGGGGCCATGCGACGGGTATGCAATGAAAATCTAACGTAGAGTCGTGATTTTGGCGATGGGATCCTGCCGAATCGCGAGACGGAGTGTCGCAAAACAGCCTCACAAGATAGAATAGAATGAATTCGCAGGACCTATCTTGTTCGAGCACTCAACAGAAAGAAAACGGGAAAAGTAATGTCGTTAGAATCCGATCGCGATGCCGTGCTCGAATTGACTCAGAAATTACTGGTTGCGATAACGGCCGGAGACTGGGATACCTACGTCGAAATCTGCGACGAATCGCTCACTTGCTTCGAGCCCGAAGCACTTGGCAATTTGGTGGACGGTTTGGAATTCCACAACTACTACTTTAACCTGCCCTCAACGGGTCCGGCCACACCGGTCCAGTCCACGATTGTCGCTCCTCATATTCGCATCATGGGGGATGTTGCCGTCATCGCTTATGTTCGATTGACACAGCGCATCAATGAGGGAAAGCCTGTTTCATCTGCTATGGAAGAGACTCGCGTTTGGCACCGACAGCAAGGCAAGTGGAAACATGTTCATTTCCACCGCAGTCCCGCCCGATGATATCCAAACTATGCATCCTCTAGGTTTTCTGCGAATCACGGCCGCATCGACTCCGACAAGCGTCGCGAATCCGTCGGCCAATCGTCGGGCGATTCAAAAGGCGATGGCTGCGTTTCAGGATTCCGACGTTGTGATCTTTGGCGAGTTGGGCCTAAGCGGCTACACGTGTGGTGAACTGTTCACGCAGAGTCAACTTTTGGACGCGTGCAAGACCGAGTTGATTGCTTTGGCTCGAACCGTGACAAAACAAATGGTAGTGGTGGGACTACCCTTGTCGGTGGATGGAATGCTTTTCAACGTCGCCGCCGTTCTTTGCCGAGGGAATATTCTCGGGCTTGTCCCCAAACAGCATCTGCCAACCTATCAAGAGTTTTACGAAGGCCGTTGGTTTCAATCTGGGACGGGACAACACACCACCCAGGTCTCGCTTTCGAACGATGCTTTGACCGCCGCAATACCCTTTGGAACCGACCTATTGTTTACGTGTGGCAGCGCCACGGTTGGAATTGAAATTTGCGAAGACCTTTGGGTCCCAGTCGCACCTAGTTCATGCCAAGCGATTGCCGGCGCGAACATTTTGCTCAACCTATCTGCCAGCAACGAAACGGTTGGAAAAGCTTCCTATCGCAAAAAACTTGTAACGACGCAATCGGGCAAGTGTATCGCGGCTTACGCATATGCCAGTGCTGGTCCAACGGAGTCAACCACGGACTTGGTCTTTGGCGGCCATTGCTTGATTGCGGAAAACGGCTCGCTACTTGCAGAGTCAGAGCGCGTGGGGACAGGGCTGGCGTTGACGGATGCATCCAAGCTCGATGGCCTTGTTAGTTTTGCAACTAGCGATATTGACGTGGATCGTTTGGATCATGACCGACGGGTCTTTGGTACCATGCATCAGGCCTTGAACAAAGAGTTTCATCTGCCTTTTCGCCGTATCCCATTCGAACTGGAAAC
>JANLUJ010000061.1:0-7887 GCA_031363425.1 Pirellula sp. | reverse complement strand
TCAGCCGAACGTATTTGCAGGTTAGCTGTCATGGAAGTCAGCCTGAGGAAAGGCTGACGTACGTGTTGGTCAGCCTGAGGACAGGCTGACGTTCGTGTGGGCGGTACATCAATCAATGTTGAAACAGAAACTCATCCGTATTCAAAAGCACCCAACACAAGTCCTCGAATCCTGCGGCGAGATCTCCACGCGATTGGCAATGTTGCAACGAAACCTCTAGTTCCGTATCCGTCGGATGACGGCACAATGCGGCCAAGTAAAGTTCGCGAACAACCTCGTGCGGACTATGTCCAGCAGCGTGCGATTTCCTAAAGCGATTGTTGGCGTCTCGCAATTTTTCATAAACCAAGGAACCATTAAAAAGCTCGATCGCCATCCCCAAATTCGAATCTTCGGCTCGTTCGCATGCGCAAACCGTTGACCGTTCCGGTTGGCCGAAGACCTTTAGGAACGCATTCTTTGAAACGTCTGGAGCCGGTAACTGTGTGGCTTTCATGTCCGAAGGAAGTCCTGGAAAAATCTGATTCAGTCCCGTTACATGATTGATCGCGTCGAGCAATTGTTCAGCGCCCAACATTCGCGGAGACTGATGCGAAAAGTAGATCTTGTCTTTCTCATTCCACTGCGAAGTCTCGCTGCTAGCCTGGTACGTTTTGCTATTGAGTATCGTTCGCATCAAGTGTTTGCGATCGAAACCACTCTGAACAAAATCTTTCGCCAGCGCCTCTAGCAACGGTTCGTTCGAAGGCGGATTGGAATCTCGAAAATCGTCGATTGGATCGACGATTCCTCGTGCAAACATCTGACTCCATATGCGGTTCGCTTCTATCTTTGCGAAGTACGGATTCTTTGCATCCACCAGCCACGAAACAAAAGCAGGCCGCCGATCTTCTTCGGCCTTGGCTTCGATGCTTCCGACCTGAGGCAACCAAGGTTTCATGACTTCGCCCGTCCTTGGCTGAGTTACCTCGCCGGTAGCAGCGGTCCACACAAACATTTCGCCAGGTCGTTGACTGTTCTTGCGTTGAAGCCGATTGAAAAAGGCCCCCAATCCATAGTAGTTGTCCTGCGTCCATCGTTCGAATGGATGATTGTGACATTTTGCACACTGCAATCGCGCCCCTAAGAAAACTTGCGAAACGGTTTCGACACATTCGTTCATGTCCGTGGAAGTTCGATAGAAATTCGCCGCTGGATTCGCAAGCGTGCTTCCCGAAGCGGACAGCAATTCCCTCGCAAACTCATCGTAGGGCATGTTCGACCGGATGGCCGCTTCGACCCAGCGATGGTATTTGTATACACCATCTGCTCCAAGTAATTTGCTAGTCATCTTCAGCAAGTCGCCCCACTTCAGCGCCCAAAACCTTGGGAATTCATCGCGAGCGAGTAGCTTCTCTATCAGCTTGGATCTCTTGTCGATAGAACCATCCTCGAGGAACTCTTTCGTCTCTTCGATAGTTGGCAGGATACCGATCACATCCATAAAAACTCGACGCAAAAACACAGGGTCGCTACACGTCGGAGCCGGTAAATATTGAAGTTGTTGAAGCTTGGCGTTTACCAGCGAATCGATATAGTTTCCTGACAACGGGTCGTTCCACTGGAAACCCGGGACATCGTCCACAAACATCAATGGAATCGATTCGATGTGCTCCAGATACCGAGCTAGGATCACTGTCTCGCCTCGACCGTGCGGTGTGACCAAGCCTAGCTTATCAACCGTCGCAACCTCCGTATTCGTGCTCTCGTAAGCGACCAAGCGAGTTGCGTCCCTTTTCGAACCATCTCCAAAGATCGCAGACGCCGACAATTGCTGAG
This sequence comes from Pirellula sp., assembly GCA_031363425.1. Classification (GTDB taxonomy): domain Bacteria; phylum Planctomycetota; class Planctomycetia; order Pirellulales; family Pirellulaceae; genus JBKCUI01. Next base: position 6,069 of record JANLUJ010000061.1, on the reverse strand, counting down.
TACCGTCGGACCGCTTCAAGACCCGTTTTAGACTAGGGTACACTTCCAGCTTGACGCAACGCGAAGTGTCAGGCGGATCTGCTTTGGCTCCCTCAGCAATCCAATTTTTCAAAATTTTGTAAGCCGCATCGTCTTTGGTTAGCTGTTTCCCGCCACCATGTGTCAGTTTCATCATGGGCTTGAGCAGCAGCAGGCTCTGCTCCGGCTCCATTGGATTCACTCTTCGTCCAAAGTCCTCGCGAATCAAGGTCAGCTCATCGAGCACACGGTCAAACGCACGTAGCGACATACGGAAGTTTCCCTTCCCGCTCGGTGAACCGTGGCAGGCGCCTGAATTGCATCCTTGTTTAGATAATGCAACCAACACTTCGGATTCGAACCCGGTCGGCCGCTTTTGCTCAATACGGACCACCTTGACTGGAATCGTTTGCTTCGTCTCGCCTACTTGAACAATAATCTCGGTTGTGCCATTGGCGACAGGAAGCACAGTGTTGTTGGACACGCTGGCAATGGCAGGGTTGGCTGACACGACCGAGATTTCATGAGTCCAATCGCGAGGTTGACCCGCCGTATCAAATCCTGTTACCACTATTTGTTGTTGTGAACTGGGCCCCTCCAGTTCGATGTTGGATGGATACGTTTCCAGTCGCTGCGGACGATCGATCCATTTTACAGGCAGTTGAATGGTTTCCCAATGAACGCGATCGGGCAACTCGGTATAGGCCAGAAGCGGCAACTGAGTTGGTTCGCCCTCAGTCGAAGTCGCGGCTGTCGTCGGGCGAGAAATCGTTAGCGTTAGCGTGTCTTTATCCGCTTTCGTCGCGATGCCCCAGCCAGCGCCAATCAAGCTGCCGTCGATAGAGACGCCGGCTTTGAAATCCTTTGTCAATCTCCTAATGTTGACGACGGCTGTATGGGATTGGACACCGCGATCAAGCAAAATCTTGGTAGACGGTTGCAGTTCAAACAAGCTGGGGGATTTTTCGATACCCGCCATCGACACAAGCCCGATGGAGTGGACGTCTGGGCAGAGCACATGGGGCTCTATCAAACGAGAAAGCAGCTTGCTAGAAATATCGCACTCAATTTCACTATTGCTAACCGCTTGAGCATGCAATCGAAGGAGTGCGAAGTCACTCGAGCGCCAACCTTCATCGACCACGACAATTGCATGGTGGTCTTTCGCTCCAGCTCCAATGCGAGGGTTTAAGAAGCGAAGCCCATGGTTGGCATCGCCAAGGCTAAGAACAATCTCTCCCTCGTAGCCAAATCGAGATATCTGCAGGTCGATCGCACAGCCACCACTGGCTTCCTCTATTGCAAATGACTGTCGGCCCTTGGGATCCGCTTTTATCGCTATCGAAAAGCTCCCGGCCGGGACGACTTCGATCCAGTAACCAAACTCACTCCCGCCGCGCTTTAGCAAATCACCCACTTCCAACCTATACTCGCCATCTTCAGGAATCGTAAAATCAAAACTCCATTCGTCCGAATCGTTGACGGATGTCTCCGCTAACTTTGCACCTGCCAAATTCCACAATTGCATCTGCAACAAGGTTCCGCAACCGAGGCTCCGCGTACGAGATGCAAATCGCAGCACTTGACCTTTTACGGCTCGGAGCCAATAGCTGTCACGTTCGCCAAATTGCTCCAACCGACCGCTAATGCAAATGGGGACGTCAAGAATGTGTTTCACGACATCCACTAAGGAATCCGGATTGGATGGTTCGACAAATTGCGGCAACTTACTGACCGCAATTGTCCCCCAAGCCAATGAATGCCCATCCACCATGCGTGCAGGCGCATAGATAAAATCGTCGCCCAACTGCAATGGTATTGTCAATTCAGAGCCCACGACCCGCGAGGCATCAGGCCCCGTAAAGCTCAGCTTTGCACTTTCCCCGCGTCGAATCGCCAAGGGGAACACGTGATTGATGACGGGAAAGTCACCTATGCGGAGGTGGTATTCTCCACCTGCAACATAGTGACTCTCGCCAACTTGCAGGACATAGTCACCCGCTTCATGAAATGTAAAGTTGAATCGGCAATCGGGGCCGATCGAATCGTCATCTTCAACATGGAGCACTCGGCCATCTAAATGCATCAGTCGAACAATCGGATCCATCTTGGAGTGCATCGACTGAGTTAGCACTTCGAAAGCAACCCGTTGGCCAGCGGTTGCTGTGAACCGATAGAAGTCAAATTGGGTGCCTTCGCTAATGCCGTCTATCGCGCCGAATGTGGTTACCGTTTGTGCAGAAGCGGCCGAATGGTTATTGCCGTTATCCAACGCCGTAGCAAGGTCGTCGACCAATACGTATTTGGTTGGGAGCGGCCCACTTGGCGACGCAAACCACAGACCAAAAGGCCCTGGTTTGGAATCGCTCGGAACGGCGATCGCAACGATCGCTTGACTCTCCGTTACGCTTTCGATTTCGACCTTGATATCAGAGCGGTTGGTGCGAACTCGCAGATTGCTCGGAAGCTTGTTGCCACGCAGGACAAGTTTGGTAGGAACGCCCGGTTGACACGATGCGGGTTGCAACGAGGCGATCGTTGATTGAGCATTTGCGTTGGTTGCAATCAATAAGACGCAAGCAATGCCAGAAAAAGCAAATGGGATAATTCGAGGCCAACCGCTCATGTGCTGCGCCCGTTGTATAAGGGAGTGATGATAGTACCGTTCAGCAAATGATGTGGCCTCTGCAGTGGGTCGACGATCGTTACATCGTGTTCAACCCCTAATGCATTGAACAATGTCGAGCAAATATCAGCCGGTGACCAGGGGCGAGTTACTGGATAGGCTGCTCTGTCGTCGGTTTGACCGATGACTTGCCCGCCCACGACTCCCGCGCCAGCAAAGAGACCCGAGTAAGTATGAGCCCAATGATCGCGTCCAGGTAATGTCTCTCCTGGAAGGTTGGAGATCTTTGGTGTGCGTCCAAATTCTCCCATCACCAATACCAAAGTTTGTTCGATCAAACCCGTCGCGGCCAAGTCGTCCATCAATGCAGCTAGTCCTTGATCGAGTGGCGGTAATAGCTTGTTCTTGAGTTTGCCCCAATTGTCGGTATGCGTATCCCATGTTTGCACGATTCCCATGGTGGCTTGAACGATTGGTACGCCCGCTTCAATGAGACGTTTCGAAAGAAGCAGCGACTGCCCAAATTTACTACGTCCGTACCTATCTCGGACAGCGTCGGATTCGCGGCCAATATCGAACGCATCGACCATTTTGCCCGATGTCAGCAAACTGAACGCGGCTTTCTGTTGGTCTCGAAATGCAATCGATTCTTGATTGCTTGGATTGCTTCGATCGCGATTGAACCGATCGAGCAGCTCGCGTCTTGAATGCATTCGATCCGCAGTTATGCCATCACGGAGATTGAGTGCTTCCATGCGAAAGTTCTTCTCGTTCGGATCACCTTGGATTTGCCAAGGATCAAATTTTGGACCGAGGAAACCGGCGTGTTGACCAGGCCAAGTTAGCGGACCTTCGATGAGATAGTTGGGAAGCGATACACCGCTTGGAATGCCATTGACTGGTGGTCTGACGTAGTTGAGCGAGGAAGCGAAATTTGGAAAATCGTTTCTCGATTCAACTCGATCCAAATCGTTTCCTCCCTTTGGTAACGGACAGGGTCGACCGGTTAAAGCGACATGGGTTGCGAGAAGATGGTTATGCTCTCGGTGCGCAAGGGTACGAACGATCGCCCATCGATCGGTTTGCTGAGCAAGCTTGGGCAAGTGCTCACAAACAGCGACTCCGGGGATAGTGGTTCCAATCGTATTAAATTCACCTCGGATCTCGGATGGCGAGTCTGGCTTGGGATCAAGCGTATCGAGCTGGCTTGGGCCGCCACTGAGCAGGACAATCAGCACGGACTTCGCTTTGCCTTTGCCCGAATCGTTGGATGTTGCGGAGTAGTTACCGATTCCAGTCGGCCATGGAATGGTCGAACCGACAACGCCGGCAGCCCCAAGACGTAGGAACCCACGACGATCCATACCGAATTTTGGTTGAAACATATTGTTCGTCTCCTTTTAAGTGTGGCTCGGTGGTCCCCACCGAAGTACTGTCGCCGCAAAATCACGGCGGGGAACACCGTGCCACAACGATTCAACTAAACAATGCCTCTAGGACTTTCCCCGAAGTTGTATTGTGCGGTCTGCCTTCGCGGTCTATCAGTTTTGAATCGATCGGAATTCCAAGTGCATGAACAATCGTTGTACCAAAGTCCTGCGGGCTGACTGGATTGGAAATCGGGTAAGAAGCCGTTGCGTCGCTTTCGCCATAGACCATTCCACCGCGTATTCCACCGCCTGCCATTAGTCCGCTGTAGCAGAACGGCCAGTGCTCACGACCTGCGTTGCCCGGTGTTATTTGCGGTTTACGCCCAAATTCACCCACCCAAACCACCAATGTTTCCTCCAACATTCCACGTTGCTGCAAATCTTCCAAAAGTGCGGAAAGGGCAATGTCTGCGGGGGGTATAAGGTCGTTCTTGAGTCTATTAAAGTTATTGCCATGTGTATCCCAAAAATTGCGACCATCATTGTGCCAATTGACTGTAACCAACGGAACACCGTTTTCGACCAAACGGCGCGCCATCAAGACCGATTGGCCATGGATGTTTCTACCGTAGTCATCTCGAACTTTGTTTGGTTCGCGAGACAAATCGAAGGCGCTGCGGACCAGTGGCGAAGTGATCGATTCGAAGGCACGAGCTTGGTGATCGTGTAGCTGAGTTGAAGAACCGCCAATACACGCTGGTTGTTGACGCTCAAGCGTTCGAAGGAGGTCGAAACGCGATTGCATGCGTTCCAGCGCCATATCAGCCGGTAGCGACAGGGCTCCTGGTTTCCAGTCCTTGGCATTTGGGTCTCCAGTGAGCAAAAGCCCATCATGTCCCGAGCCCAACCAGCCTCCGTGTTGTCCTGGAGCTTCGCCCCCCGGTGCAGCTGGATGATAAGCTTTCCACGGCAATGTTACAAACGATGGCAATCCCAGACTACTTGGCCGCACTTTCGAGACGAGGGCACCAATGTGCGGTGAATCCTTTTCGCTTGGCGGTGTCGCATCGCTTTTCAGTACAGGGGCAAGCTGTCCCGTTACGGTGGCATGCCCACTCGATAGGTGAGCAGGGTCGTCGTGAGTCAACGATCGAATGATCGCAATTTTATCGGTGTGATTTGCGAGCCGCGAAAAGTGCTCACAGATTTGTATCCCTGGAACGCGAGTCGAGATCGGTTTGAACGGGCCACGCACTTCGTCGGGTGCGTTTGGTTTCAGATCGAACGTATCGAGCTGACTCGGCCCACCCCACATAAACAGAAAAATACAAGCCTTTGCTGGCTTGGTCCGAATATTTCCCGATACGATTGCAGCACGCGCTGGATGGAGTTCATTTGCGAAGCCAATTCCCAAGCAACCGATAGAAGCCGCATGCAAAAAATGGCGACGATCTTTTTGCGACGTGTGCTGAGTCTTCCTGGCACGAGATCGAGACATCGATTGGACTTGCGGGGGGGTAGGAAGGGGAGTGGCAAAAACCACAGGTGGGGGACCGAAAGTTCAGCCGTAGACGAAAGGGCCTGCGAGTTCACGATTCGGACAACGGAATTGTATCATAAATTGCTGCCAAAGTCACTTGCAATCCCGTCAGGTACAGTTGAGAGCAAAACGCGGCGCGAGAAACGTTGAAACAACTTCTAGTGCCACGGATTGCAAGTTTTGTTGCACTGTGCAATCTAGTTACCAGGCGCTATGCCTGGTAACTCAATGCAAGCGAGGCCCCGCCTCGCCGAAATGCCTCCTTAGTTTGTAAATTCCGGAAGCAGGAGCCCAATGGCACTCACTTTGTTCAAATTGAGCCGCGGGCGCTAGCTAGCCGCGACAACCGTGTTTGCCTGGGAAACCGTAACGCGGCTAGCGCGGATTATTCATTGTTTGTTGAACAAAAACGGCCTTCTGTGCGTATAAGTTGTTTATCACAAGCAGCTTACGACGCAACAGAAAGGCCGATCATGATTATACAGTCTGCAACGCAAATGTCATTCGGATTTTGG
>JANLUJ010000045.1:0-4807 GCA_031363425.1 Pirellula sp. | reverse complement strand
CGTACGGAATGCTCCTCGATTACTTCGAGCAACTCGAATGAGTCATTGCGACCAGCAAATGTGTTGTCGTCAGCCAGTTCAATCCATGGGGTTCTGTCGATTCGATGCAGCGATTCGAGTTCGCGTTCGATTCGTTCGGGTGGCTTGAAACGAGCAGGTCCTAAAAGTCTGCTCGCACCACAAAACTCACAAGCCCAAGGGCAGCCTCGCTGCGTTTGAATGGTCCACCTGGGTACCGAGTGCGAAGGCAATTGATCAAAACGAGGAATGGGGCTCATGCGAAGGTCAAATGGACGGGCGGCCTTGTACTGTTGCTTGAGTGACTTCGAAAGAACATCGACAAGGATTTCCGGCCAAACGGATTCGCCATCTCCAACACACACCGCATCCGCATGTTGTGCTGCTTCTAACGGTAGAACGGTGGCATGCAGTCCTCCCAGCACGGTTGGCAATCCCGCTAGACGTAACTCGTCGCATAAGTGATAGGCTTCGCCGACAGAAGCCGTAAGTGCACTGACAGCAACAACATCCGGAGCGGTCGCCCGAATGTCGTCAATCAAAGTTTTGGTCGACGAGGAAGGGTGGTAGCTGCAAGTCCACTCTTCGCCTAGCATTCCAGCCAACGTAAGCACGCCGAGCGAAGGTAGATCACGAAGCGCTTCACCACGATCTCGCAGCCCCGGCAAGGACATACCAAACGCGAGCATCTCAGCAGTCCCTACGCGAAGTCCAGTGAATGGGACAAAAGCTACGTGTGGCATGGTTTTGGTGTTTTCCTCAATCTCAGCATACTCGTATCGGGGTAAAAGTGTTGAGGTCGACAATTGGCCATTTTACGGCAATCTGTGGAAGGGAAGGAGCTAGCCAGCTATCGCCAACGTCCACAGTGGTTGGTCCATGCTACGTCCACATTGTTGCCCGCTGACGCTGACCTAGGTCCACAGTGTTTAGTCTACGTTGTGGAAAAGCGGCCGATGGCAGGATTGAGATAGGACCACGTGGGGATGGGGAATTGATTCTAAGGCGAGGATTGGCGGCGTTAGTTGGTGTAATGCTGGATGAATCGACGACTGCGGAAGGAGCAACGCCGTTTACCAGGGTGGTGCAACGTTAAGGGTAACTTCCAATCTGCTGCGACGACTGTAGATTCATGGTTGTATTACCGGAGGAAATGCAGTTCACCCATATTCAGGAAATCGAAAACAGCAAGATTCGCCTTGAGGTACTAATGGCAACGACCGGTCCAATTGTAATTGCAGGTGCGAGCGGGTTTCTGGGTTCATCCCTATCCCGGTATTTATCCGAAGCAGGCCATTCAGTCGTCTTGCTTTCGCGACGGAAGCCTCACAGTTCTGTGCCGGGGCAGTTTGTTCCGTGGGATGGACGGTCCATCGGTGACTGGTGTCAGGTTCTAAACAGAGCCTGCGGTCTAGTGAACTTGGTCGGCAGAAGCGTCGATTGCATTAAGACGCCAAATAACTGCGATGAGATCTTGCGGTCACGAGTTGAATCCGTAGATGTACTTGGTGCAGCGATGCGAACGATCGAATCACCACCGCCAGTCTGGGTGCAAATGAGTACGGCTCATATTTACGGTGATCCACCGGAGGTTGTATGCAACGAAGACACATCGTTTGGATACGGTTTGGCACCCAACGTCGCACGCGCTTGGGAGGATGCATTTAGATCCAAACTTTTTCCGTCGCAGCGAGGCGTCATCTTTCGCACGAGCTTTGTCGTCGGACGTGACCAGGGTTCTGGCGGTGGTGCGATCTCTCGTCTGCGGATATTAGTGCGACTTGGTCTTGGCGGCACCGTCGGCACAGGGAAACAAGGGATGAGTTGGCTGCACGAGACAGACATGAATAGACTATTCGAACGTGCGCTAACGAATGAGTCAATGCGCGGTGCCTACATCGCTTCATCACCTCAACCTGTGAGTCAGCGTGAATTTATGAAAGTGATGCGTACAGCCATGCGAATGCCAATTGGTTTGCCTGCTTTCGAGTGGATGGTCCGAATTGGCGCACCCTTATTGATGCACACGGATCCTGAACTCGCTTTGTATGGTCGCTATGTAGTTTCTAAGCGATTGCAGGAAGAGAACTTCAGCTTCTTCTTCCCGGATCTTCCTAGTGCACTGGCCGACGTGTTTGCTCAGAAACTTTAAAGTTAACTCACGTCACCACGACGCATCCACCCTACAGCAAGCAGCCAGCGCCGTAGCCCACAGTGGTTGGGCTAGCTTGTGGAAAGCGGCTAGATCCCGGCTACGGCTACGTCCACAGTGTTTAAGCAAGCTCGTGATAGCGGCTGGATCCCGGCTTCGTCTACTTCCACATTGTTGCCCGCTGACGCTGACCTAGGTCCACAGTGTTTAGTCTACGTTGTGGGAAAGCCGCCGATCGCTGGATCGAGTATGTCCACATGTGGGTGGGAAGCTGGGGGCTCGGGAAGCGGCTAGAAGCTGGAAAAGGTTCGGCTATTCTACTGTGATTCCAGTTGGTTCGACAGGTGATTTCGAAACCCTAGAATTCCATCGCCAGTTTACGATCCCGCGAAGTGCAAGAATAAGTCCGGTCAATCCAACAGCGGTTCCTACCAAAAGTGAATCTCTCATTGCAACTTCTAGCGGCACTGATTTTCCGACTATGTCAATATTGTAGATTCTGGCATTTGTTGGAAACCATCCGTACTCTTGGTTAAGCAGAACCAACCCAGGAAACGCAAGCGACACAGCGATTAAGATCACGACGGTCGAAGCAACGACGTAAATGAGCACGCTTCGCATGTGTAATTCCGAAGAGCAAGTCGTAGTTGGCGGCTCAAAGGGACTCAGCATTGGTACTGTCGAGGTGTAGGAATCTATGTCTGTCCAGCGTTTCGGAGGGAGCCAACGTCAATCAGCCCCAGTCTATCCGACGCTTCCCTCCTCCAGCAAGCAGCCAGCGCCGTAGCCCACGTAGCTTCTAGCGAACCTGTGGAAAGCGCCGACGCTGGCCTCGTCCCCTTCCACATTGTTGCCCGCTGACTCTGACCTAGGTCTACAGTGGTTGGACTACGTTGTGGAAATGCGGCCGTTGGCTGGAGCGAGAAAGGACCACGTGGGGATGGGAAGATGGGGGCTAGGGAAGCGGCTGGTCCGGTTCGGAGGGAGGCGAGTCGCAAATCAATGCGGTATTCGTTTCCCTATCTCTCCGATGTGTTACTTCAAAGGGGCGATTCCGACGACTTTCCATTGATCGACGTCGCCACCATCGTCCTTGAGATCAAATCCTACGGAATAGATTAGCCAGCTTGATCCTTGTTTGCGAATCACAAGTGGCTGTTCTGTAAATGGATCGATTGTCGCGTCCGTTGGTAAGCCTAGGCTTGATGCTTGGATCTGATCTAAGGCCACCAAATTAGGTGAGCTCTGAATCGCGTTTAGCACCCGAAGGGCACGTGACAACGCTTGATTTCTTGCGGTAGCTTCGCGAGCCGCATTGAGTGCCGGTGCCACCATCGAATCGGAAAAACTATTGTCTGCCGTTCGGAAATCCTTGTACGGCTGACGCGCTAGATCGATTCGCCTTTGCATGCTCTTCAGAAATCCGCTCCGAATCGACCGCCACCAGGACCAGGGGAGTTCCTGACACATCGAATTCCCAAACGCCCTTTCGGAAATGATTGCCTCGGCAAAGTACTTGTTGTCATCGTACTGAGATAGTTCCTTTTCCAAGCTTATTCGAAGGTCAATAGAGACATCGCCGCGTTGCAATGTGGCTGCCAAGCTCGAAAGTGCAATGCCACGAATCGCATTCGACACTAAGTACTGAACGATCGTTGGCTCTTGAGTGACATGCTTCGCGATTCGCAATAGAACCAAGCCCTCAGTCATGGCCTCGTCAAATTTGGATTGCGATATCAACAATGCGATGTGCTTTTGTAATACTCGTGCGACGCTACGCGGCGCCTGAACCTTGCTCAGTTCTTCGTTGAGAAAATCCAATGGCTTTTTGGTAAAGTCGGCATCCGAGCGATAAACTTTGCAGTCTGCGGCGGCTCTAAACAGAGGCAACGCGTTAGGGTAAGCGTCAAACGCCGTCTGGACCCGCATTTGATCCTCTTCGGATAAGAATTGTCCACGCTCGAACTCAATTGTTATTAACTCATTCTCAATCTTGGTCGCGTCAGCGAGAGCTCGATTGATGAACGTAAGAGCGTTTTCTTCGGGCGGAATGGGAGGGCTAGCGTGTCGCGACCGTGCCTTGAGGCGTTGCAGTAATCGAGCCGATTTCAAGAAAAGTAAATCCACCATAAATTTTGAGCACCACAACCTCACTCTGTTCGTCAGGTAAAACGGCTAAGGCATTTGTCATCGCATCTCTCCAATCCGTTGACGGTGATTGGCTCGGGGCAACTTCAACAAATAAATCGGCCGCGATCAGACGAAACTGTTCTCGCTTTCGAATCGTCCGAGACAGCCATCGATTCGCCTCGTTTCTGGCGACTTGAAAGGCAAACGCAACCGGATTCTCTACAGATTGAAAGGCTGTCCTTTTTCGAACTAAACGTAAAAACACTTCTTGGATCAAATCGCCAGCGTCCTCGCACGAAATGCGTTTCGACATCAAAAAAAGATGCATCTGGTTGCCACAGAGGTCGTAGAGTTCAGTAAATGCCTTACTTTCTCCACTTGCAAGTCGGTGGGCAAGTTGGCTCATTCCTACTCCATTGGGGTGTTTCACTGGTATTCAGTTAAGAAGACCCCTTCGATGGCCAACTTTATTCATCGAGGCACAACTATTTGAAAACTTTTCGGCAA
>JANLUJ010000041.1:0-3257 GCA_031363425.1 Pirellula sp. | reverse complement strand
GCCGCAGGAGCTGCAACCGGACGAAACTGGAGCAGCAATATAGGATCCTTCAACCGAGATTGAAGGTGACATTGCAACGCCACAACCACAGCTTGGAGCTGGTGCTGGAGCGGAACAACCGCAGCTTGGTGCTGGTGCTGCACAACCGCAGCTTGGTGCTGGTGCTGCACAACCGCAGCTTGGAGCTGGTGCTGCACAACCACATGATGGAGCTGGAGCGGCGCAACCGCAGCTTGGTGCTGGCGCTGCACATCTTGGTGCTGGAGCTGGGCAGCATGTTGGTGCTGGTGCACAGCAGGATGGAGCACCACCGCATTTGCTGGCCATCTTGGCTTGAATCTTGGCGATCAAACCGCCGCCATTGCAACCCGATCCTTTGTTTGCGTGCAACTTAGCCAAAAGGCCTTGTCGACCGCCACATCCGCCGCAATCCGCCATTGCAACAGATCCGAAGCTGACTGCGAAAGCTGCCAAAGCGAGCGATGCCAATCGTACTTTATTCATCAAAAACTTCCTCCCGAGAGAACTAAACATGGATCCACGCAACGCCACGATGTACTTCCTGAGTTATGGACCTAATCTGCCAGAAACGTTTCCGGCGCTCCGTGCCGCAATGCCTACCGAGGTACCTACGATGGCAAGCATTACCGGTTAGGGGCTTTGCGTAAAATTGGTAAGTTGGAAGCGTACCAGACTGATTTTCGGTGTCAACAACCTTTCGTGAGACAATGCCAGCATTCGGTGGTCGACGTTCCCAACCAGAAAAAACCAAAATGGACTCAACAAAAGGGTGCCAATTTGTTACATTCCGCTAAGCCCTTTAAGGTAACCGTGACTTTTTTGTTTATTTCGATGTTGGCGAGGAGATTTCAGCCGTGTTTTTCCCTCTGGCGATGCTATCCCAATATATTTTTGGCCCCGCTTTGTTTCTTATTTCGCTTTTCATTGTTTTGATCATTTTGCTCCAAAGAGGCCGAGGTGGAGGATTGACTGGCGCGTTGGGCGGTGCTGGCGGAGCGAGCGCTTTTGGGGTGAAGGCCGGCGATATTTTCACCCGCATCACCGCGGTTTCGGTTTTGATTTGGATTGTTTTGTGTGCTCTTACTTGTTTTTGGTACCTTCCTAGCAAACTCGATATTGCGGCAAGCGATACGGATTTGAGAAAGGTGAATTCGGGAGCTGATACAGGGGGATTGGAAACACGCGGTCTTGGGGATTTAGACTCTAAAACAACCCCTGCAACCGGCGACTCGCCTCCTCCAGCGTTGATTGATTCTTCGAAGGCATCGAGTGGGGAGGTTCAGGCACCTGCGATCACAGAGCCTAATGCGATCACCGAGCCTAAACCGTAATTCAACCAAGTTTATTGATTACTAATTAATTTTTCTTCCCGCTAGGTATTCGTTCTTTGCTACTCAGTATGACCGGACATGGTCAAGCCACCATGCGTCACGGCGATTACGCCATCGATGTTGAAATTCGCACGGTCAACAACCGCTACCTCAAGGTGGTTTCGAAGATTTCAGATGTAGCCTCTGCACTGGAACCACAAATTGAGTCAATCGTTCGTGAATTTCTGAAGCGTGGAAGCGTTACCCTATCGGTTCGGGTTGGGCAACTTGGCAAGAGCAATGCTGCGATCATCAACCATAAAACCCTCGAAGATTATCTGTCTCAATCACGATTAATTGCAGATCGTCTTGGCATTCAATTTGAATACAGTTTGGGACAGATCTTGCTTTTGCCAGGAGTTTTGGAATCGACGCGACCGCCCGATGATGATCAACTGATCGAATCTGTTGGAAACACCATACGACTAGCATTGGAGGATCTTCAGACGATGAGAAGCAGGGAGGGCGAGTCGATGTCGTTCCAATTTGTTGAAACGCTTTCTCAAATCGCTTCCGACAAAACATTGATCGAATTGCGTGCCCCCGAGGTTGTGGCGGAATACCGCACGAAATTGGATCAGAAAATTCGCAATGGACTAGCGCACCTTGGTCACCTGGTCACCGAGGTTGACTTGCTCCGAGAAGTTCTAACGTACGCAGATAGATGCGACATTTCCGAGGAAATAACTAGGCTTGGAAGCCATCTAAACCAATTCCAATCGGCGTTGTCCCACTCGGAGAGTCAGGGCAGACGGCTTGATTTCCTGATTCAGGAGTTGTTCCGTGAAACCAACACGATCGGCTCCAAAGCCAACGACTCAAAAGTTTCTCAACTTGTTGTTTCGATTAAGACTGCCATCGAACAAATGCGTGAGTTGGTCCAAAATGTGGAGTAGACTTACAGACATGATTCATCCAGGAAAACTCGTAATTATCTCCGGCCCTTCCGGTTCCGGCAAATCGACTGTCGTCAAACGACTGCTGAGCGAGTCGGACCTGCCGCTGGTTCTAAGCGTTTCCGTGACGACACGGCCCCCGCGTAACGGTGAGGAAAACGGGCGGGAATACGTTTTTTTGACCGACGAGGAATTCCAAACCAAGCGTAAATTGGGCGAGTTCCTCGAGTGCAAAGAGGTGTTTGGTCGAGGTTATTGGTACGGAACCCTTCGAAACGTCGTTTCGACTGGTCTAAAGGAGGGGAAGTGGGTACTCTTAGAGATTGATGTACAGGGAGCGCTTGCAGTTTTGCAAGATTATCCGCAAGCAATCACCATCTTTGTCCACCCAGGCTCCATGGCCGAACTCGAAAGACGTCTTCGAAACCGTGGCACGGAAAGTCCGGAATCGATTCAACGTCGATTGGATGTGGCGGCGGAGGAATTGGCTCTGCGACATCATTACAGTCACGAAGTTATCAACGACGAGATTAATACAACGGTTCAGCAATTGTGCAAGCTGCTCGCGCAGTACCAGGGAGAAAAGGTTCCATGCTCGAAGAATTGAAAGAAGAATTCATCGTCAACAAAGTTGGCGGTCGCTTTAAACTATCCACCTTGATCCAGAAGCGATTGGTTCAAATCAATCGCGGCAGCCGTCCATTGGTAGAAATGAATACCGACGACAAAATGGAGGTTGTGATCCAAGAAATCTTGCAAGACAAGATCTTCTTAACCACTTCTGGCGAACTCAAGGTCCTCAGCGAGACCGCTGACTTAGGTGACTTGCTCGATCTAGACACCAGCGACCTCTAAGTGCCTTTGAATGTGACGCTTCCTCGCTGTGGTCTGCTGTCCGGCGACCGCATAAGTGGCATTGGCTTCCAACCTGTGTTTTCATACCAATACACAGGCTGGAAGCCTATGCCAC
>JANLUJ010000023.1:0-2393 GCA_031363425.1 Pirellula sp. | reverse complement strand
CCTCCGATTCTGATGGAGAAGTATTTGCAAGCTGCTAAGGAGATTGCCGTTGCGGTCATAAAAAGCGCAGACGCGACCAAGGTCGTTTTTCCAATACGGCCGGTTGACCCAAATAACTTGGACGAAGCGATCGAAGTTGCTCGTGCAAACGCTCATGACTTCGCTCGGAGGGCTTTTCGTCGACCGCTCGATGAGGATGAGTCTGATCGATTGGTGGACCTGATGCGTGCTGCTTGGGATGCGAATGCAACCAAGGAAGAGATCATGCAAACGATGATCACAGCAGTCTTGGCGTCACCTCACTTCGTTTACCGGGTCGAAGACGATGAGCCACAGGATTTTGTTGATGGAATACGACGACTAAACGATTTTGAGTTGGCTTCGAGACTTTCTTACTTTCTTTGGAGTAGCATGCCGGACGCAAGATTGTTCGAGCTGGCACGTGACGGAAAACTCCATACGGAATCGCAATTGAGCTCAGAAGTGGACCGCATGCTTGCGGAACCTAAGTCCAAGGCATTGGTTGATAATTTTGCCGGTCAATGGCTACAGCTCCGCGATTTGGAGGCACTGTCACCTGATCCTGTAAAATTTGCGGCATTCGATGCTCAGCTACGGCGTTCGATGCGACGTGAGACGGAATTGCTATTCACCAGAATCCTAAAGGAGAATCGAAGCGTCCTTGAACTTCTGAGCGCGGATTACACGTACCTCGATGAACGTTTGGCGAAACACTATGGCATCGAAAGTGTTAGCGGCGATGAGTTTCAGAAAGTCGATTTGCAGGGCAAGCGTCGCGGCGTACTAATGCATGGCAGTATACTTTTACTGACATCGAATCCAACTCGTACATCGCCCGTAAAACGAGGCAAATGGGTATTAGAAAACTTGTTGGCCGAACCACCACCGCCACCACCTCCGAATGTGCCCGAATTGGCCGCCGCTGGCGAGACATTGGGGACGCTTCGGCAGCAAATGGAGCAGCACAGAGCAAATCCAAACTGTGCGGTTTGCCATGCTAAAATGGATGCGGTTGGTTTCGGCTTGGAAAATTTTGACGCCATTGGATCTTGGCGCATTGCTGACGGTCGCGAGACAATTAACCCGTCCGGTGTACTGCCGGGGGGGCGATCTTTTGTTGGCCCATTGGATTTAGTCCAGATTTTGGTCGAAGATAAGAAAACAGAGTTTAGTCGTTGTCTATCATTGAAAATGTTGACTTACGCGTTGGGGCGAGGGCTTGGCGTAGCAGATCGCTGCACTGTCAGTTCCATTGTCAATCATTTGGCTGACGACAATTATCGATTTGCTACACTAATTAAGTCGATTGTGACTAGCACACCATTCACTCATCAGGAATCAGGACGCTAAAGATGTCGAGTTTATTGAATTCCAAATTGTCCAGACGTACTGTTCTTCGCGGCCTGGGAGTTTCGATGGCGCTCCCCTGGTTGGAAGCGACCAGTACGATAGCCAAAGCGGCTACGGTTACAGCATCACCGACCCGCATGGCCTTCATCTTTGTACCTAACGGGGTTGTGATGAACAATTGGGTGCCAAAAACCGAGGGATATGGGTTTCAGCTTCCACGAACACTCGAACCGCTTGCAGCTGTGCAAGATGAGTTGCTAGTGCTTTCTGGACTAACGCACGACAAGGGACGCGAGAATGGTGATGGACCTGGCGATCATGCTCGCAGCGCCTCTGTCTTTTTGACCGGCGCACAACCAAGAAAGACCGATGGCGAGCACATACGCTCCGGCATTTCTGTGGATCAATTGGCGGCCAAGTATGTTGGCCAGAAGACGCGATTCTCTTCGCTCGAATTGGGGGTGGATCCAGGTCGAATGGCTGGCAACTGTGATTCTGGTTATAGTTGCGCCTACTCATCCAACATATCTTGGTCTTCGGATTCCACTCCCGTCGGCAAGGAGGTGAACCCGCGATTGGTGTTTGAGCGATTGTTCGCCAGCGGCAAGCCGAGCGAGGTAGACAAAGGGCAATTGCAGCGAGAAACGCTTCAAAAAAGTGTGCTCGACTTTATTGCGGATGATGCCAAGCGACTGCAATCGAAACTTGGCCGCAACGACAATAGAAAGCTCGATGAATATCTGACAGGAGTCCGCGAGGTTGAGCGCCGCATTGGCATTCGTACAGCCAAGCCGATCGATATCGACGTGGACTATGCGATCCCAGACGGCATTCCTGGCGACTACCAAGATCACATGCGGATGATGTGTGACCTCATGGTACTTGCATTCCAAACCGATTCGACGCGAATCGCAACTATGATGTTTGCCAATGCGGGCGACAACAAGAACTACCGGAAGATCGGTGTGCCAGACGGCCATCATGATATTTCCCATCACGGTGACAATCCAGAGAAACTTGAA
>JANLUJ010000016.1:0-4680 GCA_031363425.1 Pirellula sp. | reverse complement strand
GCCTCGACGCGTCAGTAAGCGAGCGCAAGGGACCGTTTACGAGCGGCACGATTCGTCCTCGGATGCGCCCGCCGCTCCTCGGGTTAAACATCATACAAGTCGCATCCGGCAGATGCGACCTACCAAAGGCACTCTAGAACAACGGAGCCTTGCCCGTTGCCCGGCGCCAAGCAGATACTTGCCCCAAGTGTAGATTCGTATGCGCAACGATCAAGAAAGTTGCCATGTCGCCTACCGTTGGCAATTCCGACTCAAAAAAACCAAGCTTTTGCGGCTTGCTCAAGTCTTCTACACTTGATTTCTGATACAGTTCCGCCGCATGCTTAAACGCAGCCTCAAACGTATTGATCAGTTCTTCCTTCGATGGGTAGTCGCCACGGTTCTGAGTCTGTGGCTTTTTCGTGTCTGCCAGCGCATTCCAACCTGCGGGACAAACACCTTTGCCGCCAAGAAGACTCGACGCATAGTCCGCCGCCGTCGCCAAGTGAAGCAAAAGCCAAGCTGGATGGTTCAAGCCCAGCGGTTGTTGGCACATGCTGCTGTCGTCGATGTCAGCCAAAATCTGCTTTGCGTAAGCGATGGTCGCGATGGTGTTGGTACTGATTGCATTCATGGGATTCTCAAATGGTTGGAAGGAGTCACTGTATAAGAATTTAAATTGTAACTTCGTTCAGTCTGGTCAAACAGCCCGCACTTTCACTTCGGGACGGTGCCAGAAACCGTGGGGCAAGCCCCACGGCTACAAAATGACGCCGCTATCGCGGCTCAGGAACGATAAAGTGTCGAGGGACAGGAAATAACTTGGTTCCAAAGCGAGACGGCCTCCAAGCCAATGGGGACGTCGTCCTGGGAACTCTAAAAAATCAGTTGGACCCGCAAAATGAAATAGAATGAGTCATGCTCGAAAGTCATCGTGTTATGATTAATCTTCTTTTTATATTTTGACTGTACAATTCGGGGGTGACGTTGCAAATGCGAAACATGCTGCGGTTTTGGTTGTTGATTTGTTGCGTACTGAATTCCGACAAGCTGAAGGCGGAGGAACCGGGACGCGCACAAAACGTCGTCTTGATCACGCTCGACGGGCTTCGTGGCGAAGAAGTTTTTGGTGGGGCCGACCAGCGTTTAATGATCAAAGATAATGGGGTCGAAAAACCCGACGAACTCAAAGCACAGTACTGGGCTGAAGACCGAGATAAACGGCGGCAGATCTTGCTGCCGTTTCTTTGGAGTCAATGCCAGGATGGCCGAGCATGGATTGCAGGTGACCTGGAAGTCGAGAGTTTGGTTAGTGTAACCAATGGTCTTTACTTTTCGTACCCAGGCTACAACGAACTTCTCTGTGGATTCCCAGATCCCAAAGTCGATAGCAACGACAAGAAGTACAACCTCAATACGACGGTACTAGAATGGCTTCACAATAAGCCGGCGTTTTCCGGCAAGGTAGCTGTCTATGGTACTTGGGATGTTTTCCCGTACGTCATCAACGATCAACGCAGTAAGATCCCTGTCAACGCAGGCTGGCAACCGTTTCGAGTTGGCGACCCTAACAAGTTGCAGGTCTTGAATTTGGTATCGCAACAACTATTCCATCAATGGGAAAGCGATCGGTACGATGTGCTCACCGCGAGCGGAGCCATCGAAGAATTGAAATCAAATCAACCGCGAGTTTTGTTTGTCTCCTTCGGTGAAACCGACAGCTGGGCACACGCCGGGAAATATGACCGCTATTTGCTAACCGCGCAGCAAAACGATTTTTTCATTCGTCAACTATGGGAAACGGTTCAGTCTCTACCCTCTCATAAAGACAAGACCGCGTTCGTGATCACTTCAGATCATGGTCGAGGAGACGGGCGCGATCGCGACGGATGGAAGAACCACAGCAACAAACTCCCAGGTTCCGAGCGAACCTGGGTTGCGGCTTTCGGTGCAGGCGTTGTCCGTTCTGGAGTAGACCGTGGTGGGAAGTACGAACAGGCTCAAGTGGCTGCCACCCTAGCTGCTGTTCTTGGCGAAGATTTTACGGCATCTAAGCCCGCAGTTCGACCGCCGCTCCCGATCTTCAAGTGATGCGACGCTTTGTCGATCGGTACTTACTTGTTTCGTGCCACTGCTTGCTCGCAAGCAGTGGCACAATAGCCCGACGCGCCAGCGAGTGATTCAACTCCATCACTAGCTTGCGTGCAACTTCAAAGCTTGCGCGTCGTGCTATGATACCGCTGTTAGCGAGATGTCGAGCCAGAGCTTTGCGGATAGAGGCGTGTGCTAGGAGCACGCCCGCCTCCCCAGTGGGCCATGCTTCTTACTTTTTCGTGTAAGTGAGCACCTTGGTCGATTTCGTGTGTTGCTTCAATTCCGAAGGGTCCCACCAGGTTGGCTTCATTTTTCGAGGTCCGTAGAGACCTTCGCCCTGGTCCATAAAATGCGGTGAATCGGAATGCGCAGATTGCCCCCAGGGTGTGCAAGTAAAGGAGCTAACTCCGTTCTTATCAAAGAACATTAGTATCATCGCCATCGAGCCGCTGTTGGCCACATATCGACCAGGCTTCTTGGGGTCTTCGTTCGAGCGGACGTCGAGCAGTGTCTCTGAAAAATTCGCTTCCTTGTTTCCGGAACTAAAGTCGGTGCCTGACGCGGGAAAGAACTTATCGCCCCGCCCTACGACGTGTACCTCTCCCCACATCACGTCCCATTTTCCATAGCGTGACCTGAGCTCCTGCATCGTTTCTGCAAGCAGTTCAAGCAACTTCGTTCGGGTTTCAGCGGTCAATGGTTTTTCGTTTGCCATAGGGGTCAGATCGCACTTATCACCGCACTTAAGTCGCCAAAACTTGTAAAGATTGGTCGCGGTAGCTTCCGGCTTGAAATATCCATCCCATGCGAGGATGGATTCCACTCCGCGTTTCAAATCAACACTCTCCGCAAGCGCCTTAGGAGCATCTGCCCAAGCCAGCCGCAGTTCGTTCTGCCAACGTCCTGCGATGCGATCGAAAACATCCATGGCGTAGGACTTGGCCTTTTCTCGCGTCACTGAAGTGTCGTTGTGCAGCAATTCTACCGTGCGACGGCCACGAGGATTGTTTTGATCCCAGCTGACATTGTAGATGTAGTCTCGATACTTATCAGGTGTCAAAGGAGAATCAACCATCATGTTGGCTGGGCTAATGTTGCAGTTCTGCATGTAACCTTGGGCTGGGTTCACGATGTGAACTAGATCGCTCTGTGGGTGAATTCCGGTCCAAGCTGTCTTGCTGGTCGTTCCGTCGACGGGTCTGGTCCAATCGAATCCCTCTGGACGAATGGGCGTTGCACCATTGCGAACGTACGAGATGTTCCCTTCGGTGTCCGCCGACATTACGTTCTGCTCGTTGTATTGATGCAGTCCCATTGCTAGGTTGACTTCATGCACATTCTTGGCCTTGGCTGTCTGATAGAACTGAGCATACAAACCTGTCTGTTTCATGTAGGGTGACGCGCCGACAAAGGCTACGCCGTTTTTAACATCGGGCTCCCCAATTACCGGACCAAGATGCGTGTAAAGGGCTGGCATCGAAATGCTCTTGCTCCCCTTGACTGGAATCTCGAAATTTTTCATCTCCATATTTTTCCACTCGCCGTCGTATTCGTATTGAGGCTGTGGGGTCATTCGAATTTTCATTCGGTATACATCGGAGGTGTCCGGTCCACCGGTTGTCAGTGCCCATCCAACGGTTTTGTTATGCCCAATCGCGAGCATGGGCGAACCGATGAGGTAATATCCATTCATGTGCATATCGCCCGCATGCACACGTGCTTCATAGAGCACTGCCAATCCTTCCCAGGTCAAATGCGGGTCGGACAATAGGATTGCAGAACCGTCCGCGGAACGCTTTGGCGAGACTGCCCATTGATTGGAGCCGGCGGCTGGCTTGGCTCGTTGTTCGCCATTCTTTAAATCATCCATGATGGTCCCGATGGGCCATCGCAGGATCATCGCTCGCCCAACAGCCAGCGGGTGCCAAGGCTCGATCGGAATGGAGACCTCCTTGGCCTCGTCCGGATGACCGCTGATGTACGACTGTATGCCTGCGGCAAACGCAGTGACCGCATCTTTCAAATGGGCAGGAGCCGTCTCCAAATAGGCCTTGTGCAAGGTGTCGTTGTGCGTCAATCGCATCATATAATCTTGCTGGACGAATTCCGGGCCTTTGACCTCCGCCATTCGCCCGATGCCGGTGCGAACAGCCAGGTAGATATCCTCGAGTCGATCTTCTGCCTGGGCATACCCAAGTGCAAAGAACCCAGCAGACTCATTGCTTGATACAACATGGGGTACACCCCAAGTGTCGCGATGCAACGAAGCCTCGTCAGCTATCGTAGGTTGATAAGAACATGGGAGGATCGCTCCAACGGCAAGCGAAAGGCGACACATCAACGATTTCGAAAACTTCATCAATCCTATCCTTTTACTGCGAATGCATGGTTGAGCGGCCGAAATCATTGTAGAGCAGTTGTCATCAACTGTCTCCGCCCAGCGATCCCAATTCATGAGCTGGTTGGTGTTTTGAGTTACGGACGCCCTGGAAATAAGTATTTCTCGGTTAGTTGGTCCAAACCGCCCGTCAACGCCTCGAGCGTAAATCGGACGAAACGAATCTCCGAGTGCCCTGGTTCATACAGAACTCCGAAGCTGCCATCCTG
>JANLUJ010000001.1:0-4698 GCA_031363425.1 Pirellula sp. | reverse complement strand
CGCCACTTTGACCTGGGTTGGTAGCCGCGATGAAAACCGAGACTTGTCATCGCAATTCACTAAGTGGTCAAGCATGGACTCGGTTGCTTCTGGGCTTGTAAGTTCGCCTCGTTTCAACTTGGTTAGTAGTTTGACCATATCGATAGCCGTAGTACTACCTAGGCCATACTTTTCACTCCGTTCAAGGGCGATAGATAAATCGCGACGAAACACCTTTGCGTTGAGTTGCGTCTCAACATATCCAAGCTCCTTCATCGCGGCCGTTGTGGAGGGCAACCCAATGGCATCGATAACCAAGTTCGTAGCGGTATTGTCCGAAAAGACAATCATCAAGCGTATAGCATCTCGCAAAGAAATAATTGTGCCTGGAGAAAAGTGGCTCGTTAAGATACCAGAGCCCTGGACCATATCCTCTTTTTTCAATTCAATCGGCTGGTCGAGTTTCACTTTGCCGGTGGCAGCTTGCCGATAGGCCTCAACCATAACCGGCAACTTAATCAGACTCGCCGTGGGCATCACAAGATCGCCGCGAACGGACCACTCGGTGTCGCTTTCGAAATGATACACGGCGACTGCAGTATCACCCTGGTAGCCCTTGAGAAGAGGCTGAATCGCATCCGCGATTGCATTGAAAGTCGGCGATTGGGCATTGGCGAAAGTCGATGAAAAACCAACAGCAAGAAAAAAATGAAGCTGGCAAACAAATCTCAACAACATTGGATTACCATCGTGAAATGAGCTCATGAAATTGGGGCTGTACACCCAGTGTAGAACGGCACTCCGTGCCGTTTTTCTCGGCACAGAGTGCCGAGCTACACTTCGGCTGAGGACAGCCGGACCTACGTGGTACCTAGACCTGTGCAATGTTGATATAGGCATGGACGTGCGGGGCACCACGGAAGTGCACTACGGTACTTGGCCCCTCGATTCGCCAAATGTCCCACACTTTGTCATTGCCGAGATCCTCTTGCTGGTAAAACGCAAAACGCAATTGATCGATGCCACCCGATGCGTCGATAATCTTCATCGCTTCATCGCCATCTTCCTTGCGGTAAGGAGACAGCAGGGTCTTCAAACAATCCTTGACGAGTGCCTGCTGTTCTTTGTTCATGGCTTTAACAGCAATTCCGGCAAACTTGCCTTTTTCACCTTGGATCTGGATATCCGTCTCTTTCGGTGCGGCGGACGATATCAAAGCCTGCTTGGCTTGGTCCTTGTCCAATGCCGCAAAGACTTCGTTCACTTTTTTGGTTTGATAGTAAAAAATATTGGCCGCTGCGCTTGATTCTTCGCCGTGACCATAGACCATCCCGCCCCCAAAGGCAGTCTTTGGAGACGAGTCTCCGTCGGCGCGTAGAGTGAGGTGTCTGCCGGTCAGTAACCATTGAAAATCCCCTGCAGCTGGGTTCCCAAAGACAGCGACGCTATAGGCACCGAGTCCACCATCATCGTCATCCATTTGACGGCCCAAGCGTTCATGACCTTCTTCACTAGTTACCGCTCGCACGATCCTGTCGATCAATTCCCGTTGGCTAGCAGTGTAAAAATCGCTACCTATCAAAGGCTTGGTAACATGCCAATTGGCGTTCACTTTGGTTCGTAACGAGTCGGCAAACGGTCGGCATATTTCGGCCCGTTGTTGTTCGGAAAGACTCGCATGAAACTCACCTACAATTGTTTCGGCTTTGCTGGTTCGCGCCGCTTGACCATGCACCATACGAGCAGCAAGCGGAAGCACCGCGATACTGGCTGCCGCTTGAAGGAAGTTTCTTCGGGCCATGGATTGCTTGGATGGCGAGTTGCAATCAGGACATTTTTTCGAATTCATAATCAGAGCCTCATTGGGTTGTGCCACCGCGAAGACGATTAAGCGTGGCGGAATGGAGTGGATGGAAGCCAGGGCGAGCTACCGCACAGTTGCATTATCCTACACCTGTTTGGCTCAGGATGCACGCAATTAAATTTTGTGGCAAGAGCTCTTTTACCTTAGCATGGGTATGATCCGAGTGACACACGGCCCAGGGGCTATGCTGCGGCTATGCTGCCTCGACACACGGCCCAGGGGGCCATGCTACTTGGCGTCCCGTACGAACTTATTCATCCAAGCTATCATTTCAAACTGCGTATGCAAAACCGACTGACGAGCGCGATAGCCGTGGCTTTCGTGAGGCAACATGACAAGTCTCGCAATGCCGCCGTTTCCTTTGACCGCTTGAAACATTCGTTGCGATTGGAGAGGGAAGGTCCCAGGATTATTGTCGTTTTCCCCGTGCACAAACAGGATGGGTGTTTTAATCTTGTCTGCATGCATAAATGGAGAGACGTTGGAATAGACCTCTTTGGCTTCCCACAACGGTCGCCGTTCCGACTGGAAGCCAAACGGGGTCAACGTGCGGTTATACGCTCCGCTACGAGCAATTCCAGCGCGAAAAAGGTCGCTATGTGCGAGCAGATTGGCGGTCATGAATGCGCCATAACTATGTCCGCCAACTCCGACGCGACTTCCATCGGCGACCCCCATTTCGACCGCTTTATCGACGGCAGCTTTGGCCGCTCCAACGATTTGTTCGATGAAGGTGTCGTTCATGGTTTCTGGATCACCGATCACGGGCATGGTCGCATCATCCATGATGGCATAGCCTTGAGTCAGCAGTGTCAAATGACTTAGGCCAGAAATTCGCGTGAACTCAAACGGATAGGCCGACACTTGACCAGCCGTGCCTGCATCGTTGAATTCCAGCGGGTAAGCCCAGACGATGAGCGGCAAGCGTGTACCCTCCACATAATCAGCGGGCAGATAAAGTGTTGCTGAAAGTGGAACGCCATCGTTGCGCTGGTATTTGACGATTTGCTTCTTGATACCGCGAATCTGCGGGGTCGGGTCCTTGAAATCGGTTAAGGCAACATCGGTGTTCGCAACAAGATCTCGCAAATAGAAATTTGGGGGGCTGGTCGGCGATTCGCGACGGGTAATAAACAATGGCTTATCCGTTGCATCCATGGAAAGCATGGAGATGACACTTTCCGTGGTCCCCGGCTCGCATCGCCATAACCGCTGAGTTTCAAGTGTCTCCAAATTTTTTCTATCTAGGAAAGGCAGATTTCCGTCCGGAGTCGCCCCTTGTCCAACCAGCCAAATCCAATCGCCGGCTTGCTGTGCCACTGGAAAGCCTGCTTTATTGGCCTTGAAGAGCATTCGTCCGGGGTCGCCATATCGATCTCGCATGCTTCGATCGACTAGGACCTTTGGATTCTGGGCAGGTTGATCCGTATCGTAGAGCAGAGATCGTATCCAGCGACGATCCCGATCCGTTTCCGTTGCCAGAAGCCAGGATGCTTTTGGAAACGAGGAGAGTCCGGCATAGCGATGCTCCAAGCGTATCAGATCGCGAGGGGTGTCGACAAAGGGCGCATCGATCGTTTTGATCTGGTCGCGGTACGGGACTTTCTTACGCGGGTCGCCGTCGTCGAGTGCTTCGGTCCAAACTAGCGTTGCCGGATAGCCGACCCGCCAATTCACGGACCTGGGGCCGAGGCGAACTCCCTCGATTGGAATGTTTTCTTCAAGCGGTACGTCGGCGACTTGATAGAGCATTTTACCGTCGAGATTCCAAACCTGAATCGTGTGCGGAAAAGATCCTGCCGTCAAAAGATAAGAAAACGGTCTATGCAATGTCGCTACCAGCAAATGATTGCCATCGGGTGCAACACTTGCAATATCAATCAACGCCGATGTACCAATTTCAATCGGTGGGGCGTCAGCTTGCAGGATGGCGAGTTGGGAAGTCCCATAGTACTCGAACAATTGTTCATCATAAGCATTGGATAACAAATCCTGATAGGTTCGTATGGGTGAAACGTTTCCGAAAGTCTCTTGAATATTTGGCCCGTTGGGAACTGAGGGTGCAGAAGGCTCTGGTCCGCGTGATGCGGGAACAAGGTTGCAAAGGACACGCTTTCCATCGGGCATCCACTCAACGGATCCCAGCACCGTCGAGAGTCGATCGGTCAAGAGAATGGGCCGATCCGGAGTGTCGAGCGAGACCAGCCAAAGTTGCGTTCCCTTAGGCGTGACATTGGTAAAAAGAAATCGTTGCGAGTCGTGTGACCAGCTGATCATGGCGATGCGCGCATTTTCTTGGACCGGGATGCGAGTCATTGTCGTTGCCTCTCGCTTTCGCACCGACAGCCCACGAAAAAAGTCCGTTTGGAACCCAGCGTTTGCAATCGGATCGATTCGCATTCCAGCAACTCCGACCATGCGCCGTGCCAGATCCGAAATATCGGGCATCGCATTCCTGTCGACGTACACCATCCAATTGGCATCCGGACTAAGCGATACCGAGGGCTCGGGTTTCGCGTCGACGATATCGATGACTTCACGCGGTGGAGTCAGATACGTAGCTTGACCCAGCGTGGACGACGTCATACTTAAGCACCCGTAAACAAGTAGAACTAAACGGAAGAGTGGCACAAGGGTTCGGCAAAACATGTTGTATCCCAGCCAAAACGAAAAATGGTTTTATGCGATAGGTGTGAGCACTTGCACCCAAGCAGGTTGAGAAAGCAAACCGGGAAACTTGGCACGCCCCGCTGCGATATGATCTGATTGTCCATGCTTTACGAGAGCCTCGCGACTTTCCCATTGCTCGATAAAGGTGAACTTAGTCGGATCATCGAGATCAACATGTAGGTCGT
>JANLUJ010001407.1:0-3734 GCA_031363425.1 Pirellula sp. | reverse complement strand
GCGACCTACATTAGTGACTCTGCGCTTGTCAGAAGCTTTACGGTTAATTTAAAGTCTGCTGAACGTCTCGTCATCGAAACAATCGTTATTAACGGCACGTCCGTAAAATTCTAGACACTCGTATTTCATTAGCCTACAAGGAAACTTTGCCAGTATCGTAATTGGGGGCTATATACCTGGGTTCATCTAATCAAAGGATCCAATCGTATGGTAGTCATTCTCGGATGTTTGTGCGTTACTGGCTGCGTGCTTGGCGGCTTTATGATGGCGGGCGGACACCTTGAGTCGCTTGTTCACCCGTCGGAATTTGTGACCATCGGTGGTGCATCCTTGGGAGCACTCATTGTCATGTCCCCGATGAGCGTGCTAAAAGGGCTTGTTAAGGGCCTTATCCAAACTCTGAAAGGCGCTCCTTACGGAAAGAAGTCTTACGAGGAAACGTTTTCGGCACTTTATGAGCTGTTTCGAATCGCTCGTCGAGACGGTTTGCTTGCCTTGGAAGGTCACATCGCCGACCCACATAAGAGCGCTGTATTTGCAAAGTATCCAAAGCTGGCTGCCGACCATCACGCCACCGATTTTATCAAAGGTGCTTTTGGGCCGGTCATAGACGGCTCGGTTCGACCAGAGGACGTTGGCAATTTGATGGAGATCGAAATCGGTGCAATGGAATCCGAACATCATCATCCGGTCGATGCTCTTTCCAAGACAGCCGACGGTCTCCCAGGATTCGGTATTGTCGCGGCTGTTCTCGGAATTGTGGTAACGATGGGGCACATCGATGGCCCGCCGGCAGAAATCGGTCATAAAGTGGGTGCTGCACTTGTTGGAACCTTTTTGGGAATTCTCGCTTCTTACGGCTTCTTTGGACCTCTTGCAGCCAAAATGGCGAGCATTGGCCATTCCGAGAGTGCGTATTTCCGAACTATCGCTTGCGTCCTACAAGGATTCTTCAATGGTATGCAACCCAAGATGGCAATTGAAACGGGACGTCGCGGTTTGGAAAGCGACGTTCGCCCTTCCGTTGAGGAAATCGAAAAATTATTTAAGACCGTTGACTCAGCTGGAGCATAGATAATGGCAAGCGGTGGTGGCGGCGCGTGGAAAGTTGCATATGCAGACTTCGTAACAGCCATGATGGCATTCTTCATGGTTATGTGGCTGACGTCGCAAAAGCCCGAAGTTGTCAAAGCAGTGGCGGAGCATTTTCGGAATCCTGGAGGCAAACGCATGACTGGCAATGATGCCAAGTCCATGATTCCATCAAGCAACAACGGCAACGGAAACCGGCGCGTCACGAAAGAGCGAGGAACCAAGAAGTCCGAAGGCGAGAGCAAGGTTCGCAAGATGTCGGACGAAGGGGATAAAAGCAATGTCGGGTCAGTGGTTTTGTTTCCATTGAACTCCGTCGAACTCAATGAAGAAGGTAAACAAATCCTTTGGCACTTGATCCCCGAGCTAGAGGGCAAACAACATCGGATCGAGGTACGAGGTCATTCGGCAAGTAGTGGGAATACGCCTCAGTCGGCGTTCGATGCATGGAACATATCCTACAAACGAGCTATGGCGGTCACACAGTACCTCGTCGAAAAGGGAATCGACGCCAGACGGCTCCGTCCAAGCGCTGCTGGCAATTCCGATCCTCGTTATGCAGCGGAAGAGGTGGACCAATCCAGCGACTCGCGCGTCGAGGTTTTCGTTTTGACTGAAGTATTTGAGGAACCTTCTTCCAAGACGGAACGGCTGACGTCGGGGAAAGTTCTCGATGCAAAGGCAGCTGAGCTCACCGCAAAGGAAATGGCCGCCGCAGCAGCAGAACCCGCAAAAGGTGGACACTAGCAATTCAAGCCACCGAGGCATCACGTAGGTCCGGCGGGCCGTTCGCCTTGGAGCCATGCTGCAGCATCGATGCGAGCAATGACCTTGGTATCCCAATCGAGATAACCTTCAAATCGCCAACGACGCAGACAGCTTCTGCCGAAAGCAATCCAGGTTTTTTTGCCACAAATGTATATGTCGTGGTCGCATGAAAGCATGGATCAAAGACTTGACCTGTCTGTGCGTCCAGTCCAGTTGGCTGATCTACGGCGACCCGAGTGCAACGAGCCGCGTTAGCTACTCGCACCACATCGGAAATCGGATTTCGAAGTTTGCCCTTCGAGCCTGTCCCGAGCATCGCATCGACTACGACCCTAGAGGCGTTCATGTCATTGACAATCGATTGAATGCCCTGGTGATTCTCAGCGTCCACCCATCCGATTTTCCACTCCGATCGCTCAAGTATTGAGAGATTGGTTCGACAGTCTATGGTCAGCGACCTGCGTTCACCGATTAGCCAAACGCGTACGTCCCATCCCAATGCGTCTAAATGTCTCGCAATGACCATTCCGTCACCCCCATTGTTTCCCGTACCGCACAAAATTGTTGCAATCCGTTCCGAAGTGGACATAGCATCAATGTCGTACGCAACTCTCGCTCCTGCGTTTTCCATCAGAACGAGTCCGCACATTCCTAGCTTGTTTATGGCAAGCTTGTCGATGGCTCGTACCTGCTCCACGGAAAGTACAAGCTCGTCAGTTGGATCAATGATCATTCGCCCTGGTCAAATAGAACGCA
This sequence comes from Pirellula sp., assembly GCA_031363425.1. Taxonomy (GTDB): domain Bacteria; phylum Planctomycetota; class Planctomycetia; order Pirellulales; family Pirellulaceae; genus JBKCUI01. The sequence goes on along the minus strand of JANLUJ010001407.1, from coordinate 1,118 downwards.
AATTGGGGTGGGTACAAATACGCTTGTCTGTTGAAAAACAAGCCGGCCGGAATCGGAATCGACGGAGAAAAGCCCCAAGGAATTGGAAAGCTGTCCTGCCGCTAGGAGCCATTTCGAGTCCGGCGTCAAATTGAAGTTGCGCGGAGTCGCACAACGTGGGTTCTCGATTTGAACGAGTTTCAATTCCCCATTCGCGAGATCAACCGAATAGACGCTGAGCGTATCGTGCCCACGATTTGCGGAATAGACAAATTTCCCGTTGGGATGAACCCGAATCTCAGAGGCGCTTTTCGCCTTCTCTCGTGCCAGCTCGGCTTTGGGTACTGCCTCGATGGTTTGCTTTGGTGTCATCGTCCCCATAATTGAATCGTATTCAAACATCGTGACCGTTAGGCTCAACTCGTTCAGGACATAGATCCAACGACCATTGGGATGAAATTTCATATGCCTAGGACCACTTGCCGGCGGAACGACTCCTCGACCATGAGGTTCGATTTTCCCTGTTGAGGCGTCGAACTTATAAATGACAACTTGATCTAGTCCAAGGTCTGGTACAAACAAAAAACGATTGTCCGGGGATACACCAGTCCAGTGCGCATGAGAGGCGTCCTGGCGATCCGGTACTACTCTCGATCCCCCTTGATGATCGATCAGTTGAGTACGCTCCAACAACTTGCCGTTTTCGCTTACGGAAAAGACGGCAACCGAACCACCTCCATATTGAGCGGTAAAGAGAGTTTTGCCAGTCTTGTCCAATGAAACATGAGCAGCGCCTCCGTCACCGATAGGAACTGAGTTAAGGAAACGCAAGCTGCGTTTGTCTTCAGAACCATCGATTGCGAAGGCTGCGACCACTTGCTCCTTGTTGAGGCCGCCAACCGCATAAAGTACAGCTTGCGTTGGATGCTTTGCCAAAAATCCTGGCCCTTCCATCTCAGCGACCAACATTGGTTCGCTCAGCTTGCCGCCATCTGTATTCAAGTGACAATGATAAATTCCACGACTCAGCGAACTCCGACCTGTGCCGATCCAAATGTTTAAGTCCTCAGCCCACGCAGACAAAGGACTGGTGACAAGGATTAGAATAAATAGAAACGAATTCCATTTGGCTCGAAATA
>JANLUJ010001392.1:0-8329 GCA_031363425.1 Pirellula sp. | reverse complement strand
CCTCCGCACCCAGTCCAACGCCACAGGCGTTGGACTGGGTGCGGAAGTGGGTAATCTATAGATGCGATCGCTTCTGGCCAGAAAACTTTACGTCCAATGGGCAAGCCCATTGGGGCGTTCTAAAGCTGTACAACCTCCAAGGAGGTCGGATTTAGAAATACCGCAAGCTGGCGCATGCATCGCGCGTTACTGCGGTTGATAAACCAACTTTCCACCTACATAGGTTTGCATCACCTGGATGTCTTTCAATTGCTCCAACGGGCAAGTCAATATGTCGGTATCGAGAACCACCAAATCAGCCAGTTTGCCGGGCTCAATCGAACCTTTCTTGGATTCCTCAAATGAAAGCCATGCATTGTTGATGGTATAAAGCCGAATGGCTTGCTCTCGTGAAATCGTTTGATCAGCGTGGATCGCAATGGCTTCTCCGCGAGGCTCTCGTTTCAGTGCAATCCACATTCCCAGGAATGGGTTGTAGGGATTCACCGAACGCAAGCTGCCAATTTTATGCATGTGGTCCGAGCCACCACCGACCATCACCTGTTTTTCAAAAAGCGTACGGTAAGGCTGGAAATAACGCATTCGATCATTGCCAAACTGCTTGCGCAACGTAGCGCCATCTAGCCATAGCCATGCGGGTTGCAAGTCGGCAACGATCCCAAGTCTTGCCATGGTTTCGATCACTTCCGGTGACATGAAATTGCAGTGCGTTACGCATGGGCGTTTGTCTCGAACCACGAAATCGTCGCGGTCAATAATTGCGTACGTATTCACCAGCAACGCAACGGCTGCATCTCCCACCGAATGAGCCGTCATCTGCAAATCGTTTGCCAACGCCAGCTTGCTAATTTGGTATAGCTTTTCTGGATCAATGTAGCGAACACCTCGGTATTCGGCGTCATTGATCCCATAAATACTGCTGACCCCCCAAGGTTTTTGCATGAAGGCGCTGCCAGTGAGCATGCCTCCATCCAAGAACACTTTCACGCCTCGAAGCCACAGTTGGTTATTGTAGGCATGTTTGGGAGATTCGGCGGCCTTGCGTATCTTTTGGGCGATCGTATCTAGCGAGTCAGCCGCATTGACTGCATAGAAGAGAAAAACGCGGCAGGTTAGTTCCTGAGAGTCCATTAGCGATTCGTAAAGAGCGATGGCATCATCTGTGGCGTTGCGATCCGAAATGCTAGTAATACCAACGGAGTTGTAATCGCGAAGAAGCTGCTTCAAACGAGCCACGCGATCGGCGTCGGTCGGTTTAGCGCCAGACGTTGGCACTTTCAAGAATTTTTCGGCGCTGCGGATGATGCCGGTCAACTCACCTGTCGCAGGGTCAAGTTCAATTCGGCCGTTGATCCCTTCAGGCAACTCAAAGTCCCTGTCGATTCCACTTAGCTTCAATGCCAAGGAATTGAGGGCTGCGTCGGGGCCCGTTCGAAAGAAAACGGGGTTCTTGGGAGCAACGCGGTCCAATTCCTGCCTATTCGGGAAGCGTTGATCAGTCAATCGAGTAATGAACACCTGGCTCAACGTGATCCATTCCCCGTCTTCGAGAACTTCTGCACGGCTTTGGATGTAGTTCAATACGTCTTCGATCGTTTGCATGGTTGGGATGGCATGGTCGAATTCGTGAATGGCTGCTGCAGTTGCGTGCACGTGCGAGTCGATCAATCCGGGGAGCATTGTTTTGCCCTGCATATCGATTCGGCGAGTTGCGGGGCCAGCGCGTCGCAATACATCGTCGTTCGATCCTACCGCCACAATGTTCTCACCGACTACTGCGACTGCTTGTCGAATGGAAAACTCTCTGTCGACTGTGACGACCTTGGCGTTATAGAAAATCAAGTCCGGCGGAAGGTCTTGTTCAGCTGTAGCAGCTGCGTTCCCTTGGACCAAGATAAGGAGAAAGAGGCTGCACAAATATATTCGAGCCGGCAGTTTCATCAAATTTTATTCCTATTGTTGGCATGTCTTACGGTTCGCCAATTTTAGCACGAAAGAAAGGGTAGCTCGGTACTCCGTGCCGAGAAAATCGGCACGGAGTGCCGTTCTACACTGGAGAATAGCCCCAGGAATTAGCCTTGAAGACGCACTAGCTTTCGATGCTCAAGTGAGTGCAAAACATGGTATGCTATTGTTTCGTTCTACCCGCCCGACGTGTTCCAGGCACCACCCTCTCATGTTGTTAGGAGTTTTGAAATGAACGACGGCTTTCCACGACGACGATTTCTTGTCGGCACAGCAGCTCTTTCAACATCTTGCATATCGGCATCCGGCAAGTGGCTTGACGCGTTACCGACGCCGACCGCGATTGCACCGTTTGAACCCGTTGCGTTCTCGTCGGACATCGAGCCTTGGGTTCGCATGATTGAGAGTACGGACCGAGAAAAACTCCTCGAGAAAATTGCTTTGGAAATTCGTGGCGGACGGCTTGGGTTCCAGCCGTTTTTGAGCGCACTGTTTCTTGCGGGGATTCGCAATGTTCAGCCTCGCCCCAATGTAGGATTCAAGTTTCATGCGGTACTCGTCGTCAATTCGGCTCGACTGGCATGTCTCGCATCCGCCGATCGGGAAAGATGGTTACCACTCCTGTGGGCGGCCGACACGTTCAAGGCCAGTCAGCAACGGGACGTCGCCGAGGGGGATTGGACAATGCCTGCTGTCGCAGATAGCAAAATGCCTGCGTCCCATGTGGCTGAAAAGTCTTTTCGACAGGCCATGGATAATTGGGACGAAGAAGCCGCGGATGCTGCAATAGCCGCTTGGTCACGCTCCGCTTCGGAGTCAGAGCTATTTGAAACCATGGCCCACTACGGTTCTCGCGATCTTCGCGATATCGGGCACAAAGCGATCTATGTTGCCAATGCATTTCGAACCTTGGGTGCAATGAGTTGGGAGCATGCCGAGCCCATCATGCGAAGCTTAGGGTTTGCGCTACTTTGCAGGAGCAATGACCCCAACCCGAGTCAAAGCGATTTAGAGCCGGACCGGGCTATCAAAAGCAACCATTTGCGAATCGCTAAAATGCGAAAGGATTGGCTTCACGGCAAAGCCGATCCGCAGGCCACAACAAAATTGATCGAATCCTTTCACAATACTACCTCTGAGGACGCCGCTAGCTTAGTGGCTGAAATGCTGCAATCCGGCGTCAGCCCTCAATCGATTTGGGATGCCTTGTTCGTGAGTGCAAGCGAACTGTTGATGCGGCAACCTGGAATCGTGGCTTTGCATGCAGTAACAACCACGAATGCACTGGCGTACTCATTCCGACGCGTTGCTTCGCCAGACATTCGACTACAACTTCTTTTGCAGAATGCATCGTACTTGGGAATGTTCCGCCAACGCGTCGCCTCGGGGAATCACCGATCCGACAAAGTTGGAGATTTCGTGGGCGACGGTGTTCCCAAAGACAATGCAACGGCGATGGAGCAAGTGGTTCAGTCGATTGCCAAGGACAACGACTTGTCAGCTCGAAGTCTAATCGGGCTCTTAGATCGAGAGCCGAACATGGCGCGCGAGTTCATTGATCGAGCACGGCAAATGGTGTTCTTAAAAGGGACCGATTCGCACGATTACAAATTCAGTTCGGCCATCATGGAGGACTGCTTCCATTTGTCACCTGCATTGCGTTCGAAGTATCTGGCTATGTCGGTGTTTAAACTGAACGGTCCTTCTCAACCGGATACTCCGCTTATGCCTCGTCTGCGGGCTTGTTTGGAAACTTAGTCGATAGCGAAGATGCATGATGTATGAAGCCCGAGGCATGCTGCGTTGCAGAGCGAAAGTGCTGGCTTACTCCGAATGAACTAGGCCTTGTTCGATTTAAGCAAGCGCGAACCCAAGTGTAGCACGGAGTGCCGTGCTACACTGAGGGGTATAAATCCTGTCGGCTATTTCTGGCGTGGTATTAGAATGAACGAGTTTACCGCGGCATCTTCTGACGTATCTCGAAGCATGTAACCGCAGATGGCTTCGTCTTGATTTATCCCCAATGCCGTGCTGAAAACGGTATTTCCCGGAAGCTCAAGCGGTGCAACAACTCCGTCTCGGAAAATGAAGGCTGTTGGACCACCCGTTTCGCGTGACTCGTTGTCGCACATTCCAACGATGACCCCGGTATTGGTGATTCCATTGGCTTCTGATGATGTGCTATCTGGGAGCAGATCCATGATTTTCAATTTTCCTGTTAAGTCAATGGTACACGCTCGCTTTATGCCTCCGAGAATAACGCGACCAACCATCGTTCCATCGTTGTTCATGTCTTTCAGTTTCAGTTGCTCGTCCGATATTTTCCGTCGAGCCCACTCCAGGCCTTTGCTGCGCTCCCACACGAACAAGGAGCTATTAAAAATGATGTCTGAGATTTGCTCCTCCGTAATGCAAGCCGCGATGCGTTTTCCATCTGGACTCAGGATGACTTGGCTGGCTTGAAGGTATGGATTGTTCGGAATAATCGTCGACAGTTCCTGAACACCCCATTTCTTGTCTTGCTTGCTCCATTCCCATACGCATGGCCGGGATCGAGGTGGAAGGCTCCCAACGGAGTAACCGGCGATCAAGCTTCCGTCTGCACTGATGTCCTGCGCGTGACACACCGTATCAGACAACAAAGGATCGAGCAAAGTTATTTCCCTGGTTAGACTATCCCAGACGAAGGCCCGCACACTGCCCCCTTCGCTTTGGAAGGTCCTGCTAACATATCCCACAACCAGTCCATTGTCGCTTATGGCGAACGCCTCGAGATTCGTAAAATCTTTGTGAGCTTGGATCTCTACTTCATCTTTGTCGCTTCGGAAAAAGTTTTTCGTGAAATTGAAGGGGCCTTCCGTCACCTCCCGCGTGCCAATCACCTCGAGTCTGGAATTGATAGCGCTGACTTGACTGAAGGTCGTTGAATTGGCGATCTTTCGCAATTCGTAGTCATCGAACGCAAAACAGAACCGCGAACAACCATAAGCGAACCAGAATGCAATGGCAACCGGCACGAAGTAATTACGATCGAATAGCATCGAATCCAGGCTCCTTGTAGGTAATCATGTTCGTTGCGAGATTCGGGCTCTCGCGTTCAATGGGCGAGCTACAAATTCGTTTCTTGGTCGCCTAACGATCGACCGAATGGATTGTTCTGCGTCGCGGCATCTCCAATAGATCGATCGCGAATTGGCAAACGAGTCGCTTGATCGCTGATAGATTGCTCGAGACCAATTTTTTCTGGGTCTATTGTCGCCATGTCCCCAACGGAAGTATTCCGCATCGCGCCAGTAAACTTGACCGTATCGCTGTTCGACTGAGATTTGCGTTGTCCCAGTTTTGCGTTGAGAAGATCTTTCTTTTCCTTGCGACGGGAGTCCAGAGACTGGTCTGGGAGCAGTGCCAACAAGACCAAGAAGACAATTGAATTGGACATGAATCCAGCGAGGACCCAATTCCAATACGAATAGCCTCGCTGTTTGGCTTGCCTTGCCACGTACATCACAAAAGCAAGATGAATGCCTAAGAAGATCGGTATGATCGTGAAGACAATGGCCATTAGACTCCACATCATGATTCTACTCGCTTGCTATTGCCACGAAACGATATCGACCTTTTCTGGGTTACTTTCTTTGCCACAATTGCTAGGGCGGGCGCGGTGACATCCAAGCGATGACGACCTATCTCTTGAAACAAAAGCAGCTTGTCACCAGCTTTAAGAAAGCGAAGTCGGAGCGCGCATCGTCGAGATTGTTTCGTCTCGTATTCAAGATCCACGTAGTCTTTGAATCCAAGCCTCGTAAGCCAATACGATGCTCCAAAATTCAAAGCAAGTATTGGGAACATAACGTACGATGGTTTGAGGGAGGAATAAAACAACATTGCTCCGAAGACGGCACTCCACAAAACACAGATTGTCCAGCGAAGAGTCCGACGATTACGAACTTTGCATTTTCGTATTCTGGAAAACGGAATCGATCTTATCGACCAGTCGCTCACGGCTCGATAGATGAATCGCATGAGGACCGGAAACCAAACTTCCGGAATCAGTCCTTCGATCGTGAAACCGGTTTCGTGAACGTTCAAGACAATCTTTTTCCCAAAGAACCGTAACCGATCTCGTTTCCGCGACCATGCAATCGGGAGCGAGCGAACTTCCAACTTCATTGTGCTGCTCCCTGGCTTTTGCAACGTTCCAATAGCATCTGGAATTCAAAGCAATATCCGGACACCTCAAGGTATTCTTGGCATACCCTAGCGGCATCCTCAAAGAGTCCCAATTCAATCAGTGCGTTGGCCAACAACAAGTTGGCGTTGAAGTTATACGGATCGATTTCAAGAATCAATTGGCATTCGACGATCACGTCATCTAGGTGGCCCAGCGAAAGCATCGCCTCCACATACTTTATTCTAAACAACAGATCGTTTGGTCGTTCCGCGACAATCAATTTCATCTTGTCGAGATAGCGAGGGTCAGTGTTTGGGTTTTCGACGAGTAGTGACAGGTTAACTAATTTGCGATCCGTTCGTCGGTGCGAAGCGACAGCCAATGCAAACAAAGGGTAACTTACCAATGCAAATACCTTCAAAACGCCCGATAAAACTTAGTAAGCGGACAAAAACAATACTGCCTTTGATACAGGGGTTGGAACAGTATCTTTTTGAACTTTGGTTTCGGACGAGACGGAGAACGAAAACCAGGTGAACCCCAAAATTGCGCACGAACAAAGCCACCATCGGAATGCATGAGGTCCCGAGCGCGACTGAGACAAGTAGAACATTCCTATCCCGAGAGTCATCAATGTTCCGTGCAAGATACCCGACCCAAGCGCAATCGCAATTCCAAATAGAAAAGCGAGAATTAGTGCATTCTTGCGCTGTCTGCGAAGACGAGCGATTGTGGCGTCCATGCCGGATCGTACTGGCGATGAAACTGTCCTTTGTCCAACTAACGCTTGAAACACTGAGCCGCCAGTACCCAATAGAGTGCCGCTTGTTCCTCCCAACAGTCGAAGCAACTCTTTCGCCGAAGATACCCTTTCGTTGAGCGACTTCTCAATCAATTGGGCGACCAATAGATCGAGTTTCTCGTCGATCTGTTTTCCAGCCGCGATGCTGGGTGCATTAGGATTGCTGTAAAGAATGGAATGACTAAGCTCATGCAATGTGTCACCGCGGAACGGCATTTTTCCCGTTAGCAAGTAATACGCAACTACGCCTACGGCCCAAAGGTCCGATTGAGGAACGGGCCTGCCGCGAAATTGTTCAGGCGCCATAAACAAGTACGTGCCACCAGTGTTGGGACGATCTTGAACTCCCTCAGCAACTCGCCCAATTCCGAAATCGGTAAGAATGAATCGAAGCTGCCCATTGGAATCATCGAGCATGATGTTGGCCATCTTGATATCGCGGTGGACGATGTTTCGCTCATGGGCGAAGGCCAGCGCGCTTGCCATCGATCGTAGCAATTCGCTAACTTCGTCTTGTGAAAAGACTCGACCCGATTCCAACGCGCTCTTGAGATCGCCGCCAGAGATGTAGTCGAGCACAATGATCAATCGATCGCCATGAACGAAGTACTCTCGTAGCCGAACAATATTGGGGTGATTGAGCCGCGAGAGCATTTCGGGTTCGGCCATTTGTTGTTCCATGTGGCCATTGTTTTCCAATACCTTGATCGCGACTCGATCCTGCTCACTGCTCTGATGGTGTCCTAGGTAGACAACGCCAAACGCGCCTTTGCCAATCTCCTGTTCGATGACGTACTGCCCAACACGCGTCGCAATCAATTCGATCCGTCCTTGTAAAAATCTCCCATGGTGGCTTCAAAACCGACCAAGGGCTTGGATGCTGGTTCCAATGCACGATTGTTTGCAACCGATGACAATATCTCGATCTCAATCACACCAGCGACGCTCAAAACATCGCCCACCGCGAGCGGTATGACCTCTCCTTTTTGGACAGTCTGTCCGTTGATACTGATACCGGCTTGGCTTCGATCAATTACTCCCAGGCCATGTTGAGTCGTGACGATTTCCAAATGCTGACGACTGATTCGAAGCGTTCGATCTTGACTTCCGTCCGCGCGAATTACTAGGTCGTTGGCCATTGCATGGTGGTTGTTCGACTGGGTTCGCTGGCGACCGATTCGAATGCTCTGTTGATGTTTTGTGGGATGATAACGGTGCCCCGTTCCGAGAATACGCAAGTCTGGAAGCGGGCAAAGAGCAACACTCGAAGTTCCAAGACTATTCAATGCGAGTTGCATCTCGAAAGCAAACTCCGACATGCTCTTGAATCGCAGCACCGGCCGCTTTTGGAGCGCCTTCAAAATCAATTCATCGAGCGGCCGAAGCTCTTC
>JANLUJ010000122.1:0-2518 GCA_031363425.1 Pirellula sp. | reverse complement strand
TTAAACGATTTCGCTTTTGCCAATTTTAAGCAGGCCAACAAGGCGTTTGCAGCTTCTTCCCCCTTGTTTCCAGCGTTTCCACCACTCCGTTGAATAGCTTGTTCCAACGAATTGACGGTCAATAAGCCCAGGCCAATTGGTTTACTGTGCTCTAAAGAAAGTTGCATTAGTCCAAGACTGACGGCGCGGTTGAGATGCTGGTCGTGCGTTGTTTCACCCTTGATAACAGCACCCAACGCGATCACGCCGCGGCACGCTGGCTGTTGAATTGCAAGCTGAGTCGCATAAGTCAATTCCCAGGCCCCAGGAACGCGGATTACGTGAATATCCTCATCCTTGATAGAGTTTGCAAGTAACGTCTGGACGGCGGCTTTACACAACTTGCCTGTAATGTTCTGGTTGTATTCTGATACGACCACGGCGATGACATTAGCATCCTTTGGATTTGGTTCAGCGGATGGGCTAGGCAAAATTTCTAGAGGCATGTTAACAGGTATTAGGTATTAGGTATTAGGTCGAATTGTTGCGACTTGTTTAACCCGCGTAGCGGCGAGCAGGCGTCAAATTGTTTCTTTGAGTAAAACGATTCGAGGCAAGTTGGGCCACTTCCCTGTCGTCCGCGATTGAGACTTAGGGCCTCAATCGGTTAAACATGCCCAGTTTTGCACATCTGTCGAATGGGGTGGACGTCTCACAATTACCGAATGCCCATGAGGAACTCTGCGTTCGATTTCGTTTTGGTCAGTTTTTGCACGAGTGATTCCATCGCATCGGGAGGATTGACCTCTGCAAGCGATTTTCGCAAGTTCGAAATCCTCAGATATTCGTTAGGGTCTAGCAGCGCTTCTTCTCGGCGTGTGCCAGATTGGTTGATATTGATAGCGGGCCAAATACGCCGATCGACCATGGCTCGATCCAGTACGATCTCAAGATTGCCAGTGCCTTTAAACTCCTCAAAAATGACGTCGTCCATTTTGCTGCCAGTTCCGACCAAAGCCGTTGCAATGATCGTTAACGAACCCCCTTCTTCTACTTTTCGAGCAGCCCCAAAAAAGGACTTGGGTTTTTGCATGGCATTGGCGTCGAGTCCTCCCGTAAGTAATTTACCTGACTGTAGGCACTCGCCATTCCAAGCGCGTGCAAGCCGCGTTATCGAATCCAAAAAGACGACGACATCGACGCCATCCTCTACCAATCGCTTTGCCTTTTCAAGTACCATCTGGCTCACCTGTATATGCCGTGATGCAGGCTCATCAAAGGTACTACTGATGACTTCACATTTCGGGCCACGCACCTCGCGCATCATGTCCGTGACTTCCTCCGGTCGTTCATCTATCAGTAGCATGATTACGTACGCAGCAGGATAGTTTTGCAGCACAGCCTTGGCCATTTTTTGTAGCAAGATCGTTTTTCCGGATCGAGGTGGCGAAACGATTAGGCCTCGTTGGCCGAAGCCTAAAGGCGCGACAAGATCGATTACGCGGGTCTCAACCACATCGGCAGTCGTTTCCAAAACGATACGAACGATGGGGTGAAGTGGAGTCAACGCATCAAATGGCTTTCGCGATCGCACAATGTTTGGATTGCGGTGATTGATCGCCTCAACGCGGAGCAGAGCGAAATAGCGTTCGTTTTCTTTTGGGGGACGAACTTGACCAGATATAGTCATTCCAGTGGTTAAACCAAATCGACGAATCTGAGAGGGCGAAATATAGATATCATCTGGGCAGGAAACATAGTGGTGGCTCGAGGATCTTAGAAACCCAAATCCATCGGCCAGAATTTCCAGGGTCCCTTCTCCATAAAGAATTCCTGAGGACAGCATCCTCGCCCTAAGAACTTGGAAGACTAACTCCTGCCTATCCATTTTGTCTGCGTTAGCAATGCATTCAATATTCGCAATTGCCAAAAGTTCGAGTAACGGCATCTGCTGCAATGTCGCAAAATCCAACGACTCTCTATGCCCAATTGGAAGAGGCGATGAACCTGACTTGCGGTGTTCTTTAAATAGTTCCTCGGAAAGGGAGAGATTCTCTTCCCGTTTTGCTTGAGGTCTTGCGCGCAATTCGCCCTTCGGGCTAGCTGCATCATCATCTTGACCGTTCATAGTGGTAGGGCGTCGAAAAGCATCGATTCGATCTTTGCATAGAACTGCTTGCAAACCAGTGGTCGACACCAATTTGAAGTTCGCCGGCAAGGACAAATCGAAGTGAGGAGGGAAGGCAGGGAAGAGTTATGCCCTTTAGTATAGCTGCGCCAACCAGCCAACTGCAACTGGCATAATAAGATGTTTGCTCCTGTTGGCCTAGGAGTGCCCGAAAGGCGAGAACACGATCCTTTGCCGGTATTTCGACGGATAGGCATCGCAAAAAAATGAACCACCGAATTCGATTCGTGGCGGCAAGCACGCAAGCCAAATGGAACTCACTTTCAGGCTTTTTTTGAATATTGAACACCGAACAAGGAATTTCGAATATCGAAGTGACGTGCGATTTCATTCGACATTCGTGATTCCTTG
>JANLUJ010001286.1:0-14436 GCA_031363425.1 Pirellula sp. | reverse complement strand
TATATCATGCCAAGTATCGGAGTGTTCTCGAATCCTTTTTTGATCATCGCGATGGTAGGCTCCGTGGCAATCCAATTATTTGCAATCGCTATTCCATGGTCTGCAGAAGTGTTAGGATTGGATGCGATGCCCTGGTCCGATCTCCCAATGATCATCTTGTTGAGCCTAGTCCCAGTGACTCTGGTTGAAATCAAAAAAATGCTCGTGAAAAAATGACAGGGGACTACTCGTTCCCAGGTTCTGCTCTCGATTCACGCGGACCGACTCCGTTTTGCGTTTTCCAAAATCCACCTAGGGCATGATCGAATTGCAATCGCCCAGCCGGTTGTTCCGTAACCATCGTGCCGTCGTCAAAGACAGTTCTGCCAGCCACGAATACCCGAATCGGCCAACCGAGCAACGTTTCGCCGGCCCACGGGGACCATTTGCTTTTCGTATACTGCTTGGCATTTTCGATGGTGCGGGATAAATTCGGATCGATTAGCACCAAGTCTGCATCGTAGCCGACCTCGATACGTCCTTTGCCCACTATACCCCAAACGCGAGCTGGCGCGTCGCTTGTCCAGCTAGCTATCTGCTCCCAAGTGCACTCGCCCCTCGCTGCCTTTTCCAGAAGTAAAGAGAAGTAGTTTTCTACAGCCGGCAATCCGCTCGGAGACTTCGGGTACGGCTGGTTCTTTTCTTCTAAAGTATGAGGTGCATGGTCGGTTGCGATGACTTGAATGTTGCCATCTAATAGAGCTTGCCATAGCCTTGTGTTGTCGTCCCGAGTTTTGATCGATGGATTCATCTGGATAAGTGTCCCGAGACGAGCGTAGTCCTCCACGTTGAAGTGCCAATGATGAGGGCAGAGTTCTGCAGTAATGAGGTTGGCATGATTTGACACCAAAGGAATCTCCGCGGCAGTACTGACGTGAAGAACGTGGAACCGATGGCTATGTCGCTTAGCCAAATCGATCGCTCGTCGGGTAGCGATCACTGCTGCAGCCTCATCTCGAATTTTGGAATGGTCCGTAACCTTGAGATCGATGCCCAGGCGGGCTTGGTTTTGTCGGACGGTGGTTTCGTCCTCGCAGTGCGCACAGATAGGGATTTTTGTTTCTGCGAAAATTCTTTCAAGTGCTTCTTGATCGTCTACCAACAAGTCACCTGTGCTTGAGCCGATAAAGATTTTGATGCCGGGAACGCCAGTCGCGTGGATCAGAGACTCAATATTGGTTGTCGATGCTCCGATGTAGAATCCAAAGTTGACGATCGATTTTGCTGCGGCCAGCCGGTATTTGTCTTCGATAAGCGATTGGCTTGTTGCCGCCGGTTTCGTATTTGGCATTTCTAGAAACGAAGTCACACCGCCGGCCGCGCAAGCGCGAGATGCGGTCGCTAGGTCCTCTTTGTGCGTTAGGCCAGGTTCTCGAAAATGCACTTGATCGTCGATGAGGCCAGGGAAGAGCACTAGTCCTGCCGCATCGACAACTTCCTTAGCCTTTGTCGTTGGGGCAGCATCCACGCTGACGATTACGCCATCTTCGACCAGCAAATTCGTCAGGGCGCGACCGCTAGGAAGGATTGCGGTTGCGTTCTTGATAAGAATGGACTGTGGCATGATTGATGATGCAAGGTTGAGAGCGAGAACATATACTTTAGACGAGTTCAATTTACCGAGATTTGGTTAATGCAACAGATGGGGCCGGCCCGTGTTCAAGATACAGTGTACAAACCTCCTCGCTCGAAGCGATCAAATGAATTGGCCCCAGTGGATTGTTGGGCTGGTTGGTCTGACTAGTTTTGCATTGGTCTGCCTAAGTGGATGTCAGGCTCAGGATGCAACCAAAGATGCAACTCCGAAAACACTGGAAGGCTGGCATCGACGAGTCGAACAAGCGCTTCATGACGGCAAAGCAGATGAGGCATTGGTTGAAATGGATGCAGCAATAAAGAGTCGTCCCGACAACTCCCAACTACTCAGTATCCGAGGTTCGTTGCGATTTCGCAGTGGGAAGATTGCGGAGTCCATAGTGGATTTTGACAAATGCATTGAGCTGAGTCCGGACATAAAGCCATTTCTATGGCAACGCGGAATTGCGCTTTATTATGCGGAGCGCTATAAGGACGGTCTCGAGCAATTTGCTGTACACCGCGAAGTGAATCCCAACGATGTCGAGAATGCATTCTGGCATTTCCTTTGCAATGTACGATTAAATGGTTTGGACGTTGCGCAGAAAGATGTTTTGTTGGCGGGGCATGATAGCCGGGTGCCATTGATGCAGGTTCAACAGTTAATCCAAGGCAAGCTAATGCCGGATGACGTGATTGTAGCGTGCGAAAAGGGGGGGGCTGGGGTAAGTGGACAGAAGCTTGCTCGATTTTACGGCTACCTCTATATAGGGCTATATTACGATGCGTTGAAGGAAAAGGACAAAGCAAAGCAATGGCTTGAGAAATGCCTTGTGCAAGAGGTGGACAGCTACATGGGCGACGTCGCGAAAATTCATCTCAAAATGCTGAAGGCAAAGAAATAGAATGCGACACCGGCAGTGCTAGGTCATTCTCGGCAAGAGGTGTCCTGCCTAAGCAACGTACGTCCACTATCCGAGATCCGAGACGGGGATTCCTCGCATGTTGCTCAGAAGTTGGCGATAGCGGCCTCGTAGGTGGTTCATCCAAAGTCCCAGGTAGACGTTTCCCACAATGGAAAACAGCAAAAGAAATGGAAGCAATTTGTCTCGTGCCAACGTTGGATCCTCCGGTAGAACATCGACTCCAGGGGGTTGAATGGCAGACGGCCGGGTGCTCGGAAAGCCGGCCATTGATGTGGATGGTGCGGTTGGAAATTGGTTCGCGGTGAAATACGGACTCTGTTGCTGGATCATGGGCGCACCGTATTGCTGAGTTGCAGAGAGCGACGGTGGGCTTTGGATGTTGTTGGGCTGCAAATAATTTGGTTGTTGTGAATTGGGGTATTGTGAATTGGGATAAAAATCATTGCTGCTTGAAGCGTTGTTTGGATTCGAATTGTTTGCTAGGGGTGTGTAGGGTCGGTTAGGACCGGAAGGGTAACCGTTTTGGCTGGGGTTATAAGCGTTGGTCGCATAGTTCGAGTTTGAATTGGTCTGACTCGGTTTAATTGGATTGTAATAGGAAGGTGTTTTAGGCGCGAAATCATCTCGTTGTTCGGCGTCATTGTTGCGAGTACCGAAGTTGTTTGGAATTCCTGTAAGGCTGCCAGTTGCTCCTGAGCCACCATTCGTACTCACGGGCCAATTGCGGTCATTATTATTGTTCGCATGGGTCGACGCATTTGGTGAATTGGGCAAGACGGCATCGTTATGTCCTAATCCGTTGCCGTGTGATCCACTACTGGCCATGCTTCCCGGAACTCCTCGCAAGCTTCCGTTCTGTCCGCCGACAGGCAAAACATTCGACAAGTTTGGAGAATCGATGGAAACTGCTGAGCGGCCGGCTAAATCCGTGAGCCGAACATCGCCGGCGGGCCGGCTTTCGCTAAAGGTTGGATTGGATAGATTTGGTGGGATACGTTCAACGGGTCCAGTTCCAATCCGTACGATGACTTTTTCGACTCGGCTTCGAATTTCATTTGGAACATTGGCAGGGAGTTCGGATCCCATTCTCCCTTCGGAGAATTTGACGATTGCCTGCGGGTGAATTTGAATGATCATGCAAAATTTGCCATCGGAGCTGTCCGTTCCATATCCAACTTCGCACGGGGCGTTTGCGTTTTCGGGGGGGAGCACAGGCACCGAAGCTGGAAATGTCGAAGGCAACACCGCGCCTCCTTTGCTTGGAGGAAATACATCGCCCGCGGGGTTCTGCATCAGCATGGAAATGAGCAAAAGGATTAGTTGACCGTTCATTCTTCAGCCTCTGTGGCGACACTCCCAAGGAGGTATTCATCCGTTAATAACGCTTGCTCTAATGGCAATGACTTGGCAATGATAGAGGAACTGGACGAACGGCGTAAATAGAAATCGTGAAGCCAAACGGGGTAAAATCGAGTTGACCTGGTGGACTGGGGGCGATGGGAGACAGGAACCAAAGAAAAAAACTTTACTTTTTTGTCGATGCGAGACAAATCTCGGATTTTCAAGTTGAATGGAACTTCTTTAAGGAATTCTGCTCTAAAAATGCACATTTACGGAAATACTGTTAGGGACGGCAAATTCACGCGAAACTTGGGGTGAATAGGTAATTTAGGCTGTCTAGGCAAGAAGTGGATTGAAAACCGATCGATTGCCAAGTACCCTCACAGTACGGGAATTTGTAGGGCTGATTTTGTTCTTAGGATTCCTTTTCCAAGCTTTACCCTCCTTGATCTTTACGGTGGAAGAATCGATGTCCGTTTCGCCAATACGTCAGGCTCGCAAATCTACAACGCGAAATCGCAGAGAAAAGTCTGCCAAACAGGGATGGGTGAAGCGAATGCTTCGTCTTGAGTCCCTTGAGCAGCGTCAATTGATGGCAGGGGATATCATGCCCTTCCATAATTCGCTGGTGGCAGCGGATGTAAACGGGGACTTCTCGATCTCTCCACTTGACGCATTGGTTGTGATCAATCGACTCAATTCCCAGGGAACTGGTTCCTTAGCAGGTCAATCGCCGATCGACGTCAATTCGTTTGTAGACACCGACAATGACAATAACTTGTCCCCCTTGGATGCACTTGTGGTGATCAATGCGATCAACAACGGTGAGGGTGTGGGCGAGCAGGCGCAGGTACGCTACAAGTTTTTCTCGGTGAACGCGGATGGAACAGCGGGCGCAGAACTAGCGGATCCGAATCCCAATGATGGAATACCAGAGGCCAACATTGGGACTGGTGAGCGAATTATCGTGCGAACGCAAATGCTAGATTTGCGAAGTTCACCTCAAGGGGTGTTCAGCGCCTACCATGACCTATCGTATACGAATGCGGACGGTACCGCGGCGGAGAAATTGCAATTCCAGTGGGGCGAATACAACCAGATTGACATAGGAAGCAGTGTTCGGGGCGGAACTTTCACCATCAAGTTTGGCAACGAAACCACCGCCCCGATAGCTCCAGCGTTCTTTACCGGCGGCGGTGGCACTCAGATCTATGACAATGTAGGAACTGGAGTAAACATCCGAAACGCCCTTCAAGCCTTGCCTTCGATCGGTGCTGGAAATGTCTCTGTCAGGTTACTCACGAGCGAGACAACCTCTCGGTTTGGCGTGAACTTCATTGGAGCTTTGGCGCACACCGATGTTGCAAACAGTCTACAAGTGGGTACGAATAGTTTGGTCGACGGTGTTCCCAATCCAATTACGCTGACAATAGGTCAGAACAGCGCAGATCCAAGTCTCGATATCGTTGCTTCGGTTGCTCGCAATAGCAATTTGAACAACGACTTTCGCGATGGAACAAATACGTTAGTCACGGGAGTGAAGTACATTAACGGCCTCGACGGTCGCTTGAAGACTCCTGTCGCGAATTCGCCCACACGCACCATTACCCTCATGGGCGGGTTTGCGGACAAGAACAAGCTTGACATTCGCGAGGCATCCAGTTTTGTGAACGTGGTTGACACTTTATTCAAGGGTACCACGGTCGGTAGAATCAATTTGAATGGTGATACTTCTCCACCTCCGGCTCCTGGCAGCTCAGGCAACAATTTGGGTATCGCTTTGTACGGTGGATTGGCGCAATACCTCACTTCATCTGTCGTGCTCTTGCCGACGGGCATTATCAATATCACTGACAAGCTGACAGCCAACACCGATTCCTTGAACGTGGCCGAAGATTCCGGACTAACCACAACCAATGTTGTTGCTAATGACATCAATAGCAATGGCCCTCAATCGGCAATTCAAGTTGTTAGTGTGACACAACCCAGCGTCGGGGGTACTGTCTCTGTGAACGGCACGACCAATGTTTCATTCACGCCGTCTCCGGACTACTTCGGCCCAGTGGTCTTCACCTACACGATTCGAAACAACGCCACGCCAACTCCGGATACAGCTGTTGGAACCGTTTCGATCAATGTGACTGCAGTTAACGATGCACCAAACGTCATCGGCACCCAATTTACGATTGCCGAAGATTCCGTCACGCCTCTTCAAATTACACCGGTTCAGATTTTCAATCCTGGACCAGCAAATGAAAGTGACCAAACCGTCACTTTGGGAACTCCTGGAACGACGCCGAACGGAACCGTTACCATCGTCGGAGGCAATGTCAACTTTGTGCCTGCGGCTAACTTCTTCGGAAATGCCGTATTTACGGTTACAGGTACGGACAACCTTGGTGCTTCCAAGGTGGCAACGATCACGGTAAACGTTACGCCTGTCAACGATGCTCCCGTTCCTTTTAGCGGAACATTGACTGCCGTCGAGGATGGATCGCTGATCCTGATTGGTGCAGGAGCGCCAACGGATTTGATAGCCAACTCGAATCCAGGACCTGGTGAAGCGCCAGGACAATCGGTTCGATTGATTTCGGTTCAGAGTCCAACGGCTCAAGGCGGAACGATAACCACGGTCGGCGGAATTACAACCTATCGCCCGGCCGCCAACTTCTTCGGATCCGATACGTTTACTTACACCATTTCGGACAACGCAACGCCGACAGAATTGACTGCAGTAGGAACGGTAACAGTCAATGTCACAGGAGTGAATGATGCTCCGATTGCAGTTAACGATACGGGCGAAGCAGCTCGATTTGTGGTTTTGGGTATTAATGTTGCAAACCCATTGGCGGTCATGCGAAACGACAGTGCTGGGCCGCTTGAGACAAACGATACTATCACGATCGTGTCTGTGACAGCGCCGACCATTGGAACAGCAACTGTGAATGCTGGGGGAACTGCAGTGTTGTTCACCCCACCGACTGGATCGTTTAACACGACATCGACCTTCTCGTATACCATTCGCGACGCGGCAGGACTAACGTCGTCTGCCAACGTCGAGGTCTTTATCATTCCGCCCGTCCTGCCGTTTGCTTTAGCGGATACAGCAAGTATCCCAGAAGACTCAAGCGCGTTTACGATCGATGTGATTGCGAATGACTTTGGAAATGATGGTGCCGTCAAGAGCCTGCTCTCGTTTACTCAACCAGGGGCAGGAACGGGCTCGGTAACTCTCGACACCCGTGGGACCGTCGGTGTCTTGTCCGACGATCGATTGGTTTATACTCCTCCAGCCAATTTCTTTGGCGATGCGATTTTCACTTACACGATGAACGATGACAAGGCAGGAAGCGTTGCCTCGACTGCGACAGTAACAATCACAGTGACTCCAGTTAACGATCCGCCTGTCGCCGCTGACCGAACGGTTTCGGCGACCGAAGATACGGTTCTCACCGTTCAAGCGGCCACGATCACCGATGGTCTAAGCAAGGGGCCTGGTGAAGACGCTCAAATATTGACCATTACTAATGCAGTCAATCAGACAGCCGGTAGCGGTACGGTTTCTGTTGTAAATGGCAACATTTTGTACACGCCCGCCTTGAACTTCAATGGTCAAGTACTGGTTCTTTATACCGTGACTGATAACGGTGTAAACAACACGACCCCAGCACCGTTGAGTGCGACTGCAACACTGACGATCAACGTCGCAGCTGTCAACGATCCTCCGATAGCGACCGCCGACGCAGCTGCGACTACAGCTGAAAACCAGGCTGTTACCGTAGCAATTTCAACTCTGTTGGCGAACGACCTACCTGGCCCAGCTAATGAGTCCTCACAGACCGTTTCGTTTGTACCTATTGTTGGAACAATCGCCACCGCCAAGGGCGGTTCAGTGACTCAAGTTGGTACCAACTTGATTTACACTCCGGCAACTTCCTTCAATGGGACAGATAGCTTTACCTATCAGATTACCGATGGAGAATTGACCGCCAATGGCTCTTTGACCGTAAACGTTTCGGAAGTGAATGATGCCCCAACAGCGGCAACATTGACTCGAGATGTTTACGCAAGTGTTCCGACGGTTTTCAATCTCGATGCTGACTTGGCGAGCATGCCGAAGGGACCTGCTAACGAAAGTGGCCAGACCCTTCGAGTGCTGCGAATTGTTCCTGAATCGATTACAAGTGGTCGAACGGTTGTTTTGAACGCGAACGGCACGATCACTTACACTGCCCCGATAGGCTCAACAGGACGTGACACATTCAAGTACGAAGTCATCGACAATGGTACGACGAACGGAGTGGCAGATCCAAAGACGGCCATCGGTACATTTAATGTCGACGTGTTACCGTTCATTCCAAGCAAGGTTCACGGTATCGTCTATGTCGACGATAACAATACTGGCACCAGAGAGGCCAACGAGCTTCGACTCGGGGGGATAGAAGTTAGTTTGACAGTTCCGGCAACGGCGAATTCGCCAAGCCGTGTGTTGACCAAACAAACGCATGCCGACGGTAGCTATTCTTTCGATTTACTACCGCCTGGTGTTTACACGGTGAACTACGTGGTTCCCATCCTTGCGACAGATGCACCCGGTGCTAACACCTTTACTCGTACTATCGTCGCACCTGGGGGCGTGGATGCTGAATACGACTTCAGCATCCTAGGCGTAACGCCGCGCTATGCGAATTTACTAGAGAACCTCGCATCGAATTTCTACCTAACAGATGGTAGTTTGCGAACCTCTGGTATTTATGCGGCGATCGGAACAAATGGACGATCCGAATGGACCATTACTCGCGATGGTTTTGAAGGGGATACGTTCCAAGAAGTGGTCCTCAGCGATGATGGGTCGAAGGCATTTCTGACTGCGGTGCGCGGTGCGGCCCACTCGGTGTATACCGCGACCTTGGGCAGACAACAGTTTGTTCAGGTTTCCGATCCGACCGGTGCGAAGCTTGTTCGAATCCTCGCTCGCAGTTCCGACTTGAACTGGCAACAGGTTTCTCTCGCTGCTCCACCGCCAGAAATTGCTAACAAGGCTAAAGCCTACCTCGATGCCGTCGATGAGCTCTTCGTACAGGAAGGCTGGTAGTTTCCAGAGATTTCTTGGCCTGCATGGGAAAACGCGAAATTACAAAACAGAAGCACCCGAATCGACTCGGGTGCTTTTTTTGGGTATTGCGGATAAAACAATCTGTTTAGGCTCGCATTTGCGAATTGCGGACCGATACAATGCAGCAGGTTGAATAATGTTCCAAATCGCCTGATTTTGTATCAAGGTCGCAGCCATGAATCATCCAATTCGAACGCTTCTTGTTCCGATTCAACGACGACAACGGATCGCCCGAGGTTTGCATTGGGCGGTAGTTTCCCTAATGGTCACGGGAATTGTGGGAAGCGCTTGGCTTTTGGCCAATTGGTTTCAACCCGAACTATCATTGACCTGGTTGATTCCGTCCCTCGCCACAATTGTTTTGGTTCCAACAAGCTTGGCTTTTCTTTGCCCCGTTCGTCTGCATACCGCCGCTCGGTTGGTTGACGTTAATTGCAAACTTAAGGATCGTGCAACGACCGCTCTACAATTCGCTGCGTTGTCAAGTCGGACCGATATTCAAGAGTTGCAATTAGAGGACGCGAAGTTGTACCTCTCCAAAGTCGATCCAAGTCAGGCCAGACCAGTCGTTGCGCCTAAGCAATCCTTTTGGGCCGCGATTGCGTGTGCCACACTGACTGCATGCTTCATGTTGCCTAAGGCTGAATCGATAACAAATGCAGCTAGCGAGCCGTTGCAAGTTGTTAGCGAGCAAGTCGCACTACTCGAAGAGACGATGGTGGAGGAATTGGAATCCCTGCTAAAGGAACAAAAGTCGCCAGAGCTAGAAGAGTTGGTCGAAGATCTTAAGAAGATGCTCGAAGAAATGAACGCCCCTGATGTGGATCAGCGAGATGCGCTTTCGAAGTTATCTGAAATGCAATTTGCAATCACCGAAGCGGTCAAGCAGATGGACATAGCGCAAATCGATGCTCAATTGCAGCAACTCGCCGAAGCGATGAAAGCCTCGGATACGATGAAGGCGGCTGCCCAATCCATGGAAGAAGGGAAATATGACAAGGCTGCAACAGAATTGGAGAAGATTGATACGTCGACCATGAATCGCAAAGAACGTGATGCTGTTGCTGCAAACATGAAGAAACTGAGTCAGAGCTTAGGAAAAGGTAAAAAGGGTGAGCTAAGCGAAGCGATTCAAGATCTCGCAGAGGGTTTAGAAAAATCCGACGAATCCAAGTGCAAGGATGGCCAATGCAAAGCAGCCGGAGTTTGCAAAAAGCAAGGTACTAAGAAGAAGATTGGCGAATGCCTAAGTTGCCAACTGAATCGATTGTCCGAATGCAAGAGCTGTTGCCAAGGAGAATGCAAGAATGGCGGTAACAACGTTGCCAAGTCAAACTCCGCCAAGAACACATGGGGCAAAGGCGCATCGAACAATCCTACCGGTGATGAAAAGACATCCCTCGATAGCCAGCGCAAGCAAGAAAACATTTCAGGAATGGCCGGTGATGGACCGAGCGAACGAGAAGTAACGAGCACGACGGAAGCAGAACAAGATGCAACTCGAGCGTATTCAGAAAAGTATGTTGAGTATAGAAAAAAAATGGAAGAAGTAATCGATTCGGAACCGTTACCACTCGGTCATCGCGAAACGGTTCGGCGCTATTTCGAATCGATTCGCCCAACCAACGAACAATCGAGTGCAATCGAACAAAAATCGGTTAGATAGTAGAACAAAAATCGGTTACCGGCCAATGGTTCTCCGCCAGCACAACGTAGGTCTGGCTGTCCTCAGCCGGACGTGTTTTACCGTGTAGGTCCGGCTGTCCTCAGCCGCACGTGTGCAATCACTGGCGACAGGCCTCGACGACCAGCAATAGCCCTGTGGGCGGCTTGTCCAAAAAAGCGTATACTCGATTTGTTGGAACAACGCGGACGTGCGCGGTTGCCAAAATTTGCACTACTTCCAATCGAGAGATTTTGCACATGGCTTTGGGAAAGACTTTTGATAGCGTTGTAACCACCGTTGGGAATACGCCAATGATTCGCATCAATCGTTTAGTGCCGCCCGAGCATGCGACTGTCTTTGCCAAATGCGAGTTCTTTAACCCTCTGCACAGTGTCAAAGACCGAATTGGAATGGCCATGGTCGAGGATGCGGAGCAAAGCGGTAGGCTGACCAAGGAAACGCACATCATCGAACCGACGAGTGGCAATACAGGAATCGCGCTTGCTTTTGTGTGTGCCGCAAAAGGGTATCGGCTAACTTTGACAATGCCCGAATCAATGTCGGTAGAACGCCGCGCACTGTTGCGAGCTTTGGGAGCGAGTCTAGTTCTTACACCGGCGGCAGATGGAATGCGTGGAGCAATTGCAAAAGCTTCCGAATTAGTGGCCAATGATCCGAATGGGTGGATGCCCCAACAGTTTGAGAATCCCGCCAATCCGGCGGTTCACGAACGTACAACAGGACCGGAGATTTGGGTCGACACGGCAGGACAAATCGACGCCATCGTCGCCGGTGTCGGTACAGGCGGTACGATCACAGGCGTTGCGCGATACATCAAGAAACTGAATCCGAACTTCAAGGCCATCGCAGTTGAGCCAAAGCAATCGCCGGTTATCAGTGGTGGCCAGCCTGGCAAGCACAGAATCCAAGGTATTGGAGCAGGTTTTATACCGAAAAACCTTGACAAATCTATTGTTGACGATGTGATCCAAGTCGATGACGAAGTAGCCTTTGAATGGGGGCGGAAACTTGCTAAACACGAAGGAATATTGGGCGGAATAAGTAGTGGTGCTAATATGTGGGCCGCGGCACAGATCGCAGCCCGCCCGGAGTTTAAGGGCAAACGCATCGTGACCATCATGTGCAGCCTAGGAGAACGATACCTTTCGACACCATTGTTCGGTGATTTAGGAACTTAGAAATCATATGCACGACCAACGTCCAATGCCGCGTCGACAGTTCCTCTCAAGGTGTGGGAGAGTTGGAGCGATGTCGGCCTGCATTTCCCGAGCGTGCTCTTCGTCACTTTGCAATGCGGACGATTTGGCTCGTAGTACGCGAGATCCAAATTGGGATAGAGCCACTCGAGAAGGGCTCGCCTTCCTGGTTCGTACTCAATCGAGTTTAGGGCAATGGACCACTCCCCCGTATCCAGTTGCAATTGGAGCTTTGGCCGGGTTGGCGTTACTTTGTAGCGGCTCAACAATTACTCAAGGACCGTATGCTAAGCAGATCAAACGCACCACCGACTTCTTGATTAGCAACAGTAGAAAAAATGGGCTAATTGGAAACCAACAAGAGGATCAGCGTTACACCTATGGTCACGGTTTTGCGATGCTTTTCCTTTCGCAGGTTTTGGGTGAAGAGGGACTGCAAGACCGACGCGACGATTTGGTCGACGTTTTAAATAGAGCTGTTTCGTTTTGCGGCAAAGCGCAAACGCCAGCTGGCGGTTGGGGCTATATGAGTGCAAAGGATGGAAACGATTTCGACGAGGGCTCGACAACAATTACACAGGTGCAAGGTCTCAGAGGCTGTCGCAATGCTGGTATTGCGGTCCCCTCCGAGATCATCGAATCGGCAAAGAAGTACATTTACAAATGCCAGAACGATGATGGTGGCATCAGCTATTCGAGCACACAGATGGGGGCCTCGCGTCCAGCGATCACTGCGG
This sequence comes from Pirellula sp., assembly GCA_031363425.1. Taxonomy (GTDB): domain Bacteria; phylum Planctomycetota; class Planctomycetia; order Pirellulales; family Pirellulaceae; genus JBKCUI01. The sequence continues at coordinate 1,819 of JANLUJ010001286.1, read as the reverse complement.
CCAGTCTTGCAGCGCTCTACAACGCGGGCGATTACGAGAGCAAAAAGGTCCCTGAAATGCTCGCTTACACACGCAAAAACCTTTATTCGATTGGGCCAGGGGAAGATGCGTTTGGTCATTGGCATTACACGTACTTGTACTATAGCCAGGTAGTGTATCGACAAGGGGACGAGGAATGGCTCCCCTTCCGCGACCGTCTCTACACGCGAATTGCGGACGAGCAGAATTCGGACGGTTCATGGGATCAGGAGCAGAACTCATTCAACAAAGTCTACAAGACAGCATGTAACTTGATCATGTTGCAACTGGATTTGGGGTACTTACCAATCTTCCAACGGTAAAGTTAGCGGCAGGAGTATTGTTGTTTTGGCTTGGGCCTCGCCATACAGCCTCTAGCCAATCTAAGTACTCGAAGGAAATTCCAACGTGTAGAATCTGCTAAAAGCGTCTTGGCAGTAGTCTGCAAAAGGTGGACATTCGATAAAGCCATTTGATTCATACATTGCGATCGCAGGAATGAATGCTTCGCCGGATCCAGTCTCGCGGCTCAATCGACGGTATCCTCGTTTCTTAGCAATCGCAATAATGTGGCTGAGCATTAGCGTGCCGACACCTTGCCGCAAATAGTTGGAGTGCGTCCGCATTGACTTGATTTCGCCGAGTTGTGCATCATGCTCTTTCAAAGCTCCGCACCCAGCCAGTTTGTTGCCATCCCAGACCGACCAAAAAGTCACTCGTGGCGATTTCAGCCCCTCGAAGTCAAGGAAATGGCAAGCCCCCTTTGGCGAATTGGCAAGCATCGAAGTGAAATGGAATTCAAGCAGTGCCCGGATTTCGGGGCCTGTCACATCGTCTGTGATGATGAGCAAGTCGAACTATCCTTGTAAGTGACGTTGGCGATCAGCCTAGAACAACAACTGTATTGCTCGATTGTATATTGCATCGACGATTCGACCACGACACGAAGATCAACATTGGCTAGTCTAGGAGCAAATCCCCCGAGGTTGTTGCCATATCAGCACGCGAACCTCGGGCAAACGGTGATAGGCAGGTTCCACGGCTAGTGGCTTTTGTTGATTAAAATGCATATTTACTTTTGTTTTGTTTAGTATTAAAGTGATTTAAAAATGCATTTTGTTTGTTTTTCGCGAGGTCCGTGATGTTTACCAAGCGGTGGGTCGACAGACTGAGCAGCGACGATTTAGGATTCTTGAAACGATTCTTGTTTGCTTCTGGATCCCTCAAAAAGTTGGCGGAGCACTATGGAATCAGCTATCCGACTGTGCGCATACGCCTAGATCGCTAAAGTTGAGATTTTAGACAGCAACGACGACATGTCCGAGTTTGAACGTCAATTACGTGCCTCGTTTGCGGATGGCAAGCTTGATCAATCTACATTTGAGTTGCTGCTAATGACCTACAAGCAGGATCTCGAATCGCGTCAAAAGAAAGATGAAAATGACAAAATCCGCGCGTAGTAAGGTCGCCTATTTCCTGTTGGTATTGGCTTCGACGAAATTTTGCCTGGCCGATGAGAACCAACCCATAAAACCGAGCTCTACAACTCCAAAAACGTCGAGCGCCACCGTACTTGAATGGCATGCATTCCTGGCCAACCATAGGCTGGATGTTCGTAGGTGTTCTTTGTTTCTCACTTGGAGTTGCTCTCACGTTGCTTTGGTCCCGTCGCCAAGACAGAACTCGAGAACGTGAGCTCCGCAGAATGCGAGCCCTCAACATCGAATAACAAGAAAGGCTTGATTAACAATGGCAACGATAGAAGAGCTTCAAAAACGCATCCTGGTACTTGAAGCGGAAC
>JANLUJ010001272.1:0-4507 GCA_031363425.1 Pirellula sp. | reverse complement strand
TTTTCGCGTGGCACACGCCTCTAGCAAAAAAGCGTTGGCTCCAACGAGACGAGCTCGTTCGGGGCCTGCAAAGACTCGTTGGGGCCTGCAAAAACTCGTTGGGGCCTGCAAAAACAGAGATGCGAAACTTGTACAACCTCCTTGACCGGTGGAACGTTCGGGCTTTTTGTCTAGCCATCATCAGGTGCTTCAGGCTCGCTTGTTTCGGCTAGCAATTGTAGTTGTTATTCGGCACAATCTGAGGATGTACCGAAAATTCCTTAGATCTAAAATCCACCGCGCCACGGTCACTCAAGCGGATCTTCACTATGAAGGTTCGCTCACGCTCCCGCCGGATTTGCTGATCGCATCTGGAATTGCGCCCTTTGAAGCCGTACAAGTATGGAATGTAACGCGGGGAACTAGACTGGAAACTTACGCAATACTCGGCGAGCAGGGTTCCAGTGACGTATGCATCAATGGAGCCGCAGCTCACCTCGTTAGGCCAGGGGATGTGATCATCGTTGCCACCTTTGGTTTTGTCCTTGAAGTGAATTCTGAAATTCGAGTTCCGGATCCAAAGGTGGTGTTCGTGGATGCGAACAATCGTATCTCATTTACGGGCAAGGAGATTCCTGGACCGCGTCGACGCGGTGCGAGCGACTCACCCGCCGATTCCTGTTGTTAAAACCAGTTGGAAGCCTATCCAACTTTCGAGTATTCGTTGCACAGCTGGGGCTTGCGCTGCGCTAGCTAGATTGGCAGTGCATTCACCTGGCTAAGGTTGCTCGCTTTCACAACTCCGTTGAGCTAATATGGCAAGGAAGTTCACTCGCAGTAAGACCTTTGGAGCTGTACAAATGCCTTGCCCTTTCCCAGGAATGGATCCGTTTCTTGAAGTGCCTCCGTACTGGAGTGACTTCACACCTGCGTTCCTAACCGCCATTCGAAACCAATTGCTTCCCGCAGTTATTCCTCGATACGACGTTCGACTTGAGGAGTATCTCGTGTTAGAACACGACGACCTTCCTTCGCATAGGGTCAAGCCAGATGTTGTCGTGAGTACAAGCTGGAACTCAGAATCGGGGACGGTTCAAACCCTAGCGTTTCCTCAATCGGCAACTACACTCGAGGCAGCCTATCCGGACTTTGATCCCTTAACGCAGCGTCGCTTGGTCTTGACGCATCGAGCCAGCGGCAAGGTGGTAACGATCATGGAATTGCTTTCGCCCATCAACAAAGCGGCGGGCAAAGATGGCATCGACGCATACGAACGCAAACGTGAAGAGCTGCTTACGACCTCATGCAATTTGATCGAATTGGATCTGTTACGTGGTGGAGAACGACTACCTATTAAAGGCAACATTCCTCCTGGAGATTACTTCGCCTACATTGGTCGATGGGAACGACGCCCTGCATGTCAGGTCATTGGCTGGAATTGGCATTTGGTCTTGCCCCCGATTCCCGTTCCGCTCTTGCCAGAAGATGACGAGATTCAGCTCGATCTAGCGGCCGCTTTTCGCGATGCGTACGAGCCAGCGTACTACGATCAGAGACTGCCCTATGATTCCCCGCTGCGACCGGGACTTAGTCAACAGGAAATCAATCGGGTGCGTAATCTGCCTAAAAGCTAGAACATCTATAGATCCAAGGGTGGAAACCTATTGCAACCTCTTAGCTCACTGCGTCGCGAGGCTTGACTCATCCCGAGCCTTGGGCTGTTCGCTATAGCACCTTCGGCGATGATAGATTGCTGTCTGCGGAATTGGTGAGCAAGCTGCTTCGGCATCCTCCTGACGTCTTTATTGAGCCTGCCGTCGCAGTCTATTTTTTGCAAGATGGAGCTTGAGTCGCTTCGGAAAAAGTTTCGCAGGAGCATCTGACTACAATATTCTCCATGCGTTACACTAGTACCCCTCATTACAAGTTGTGTTGAACTGGCGAGTTTACTAATGTTAGAACGAGTTCTTGAAACGGAAGTCATGGATGACCGCAGCGAAGCCGTCGAGTACAACGACATGGATCACGTGGCGGTCAATCGCAACTTTGTAACGGATCTAATATCTTCCGGGCCATTGGGTGTCGACTGCTTAGATCTAGGAACCGGGACTGCACTGATTCCAATTGAACTTTGCCAGCGGGACGAGCAGGTTCGCGTTATGGCGTCGGATGCGTCCACTACAATGCTGGAGTTGGCTCGCTACAAAATCGAAATCAACAACATGACCCATCGCGTCCAACTCCACTTTGGTGATGCAAAGAAGTTGATTTTCGAAGCTAGTTTTTTTGATACTGTAATCTCAAATTCGTTAGTTCATCATTTACCAACACACACCACTTTTTTGCCCGAGGCCTTGCGTGTGCTCAGGCCCAACGGATTGCTTTTTTTTCGTGACTTGTGCCGTCCGGACAGCCAAGAACAACTCGATTTACTTGTTTCAACCTACGCAGGAAACGAAAGCAAAAGTTCACAGCAGATGCTACGCCAAAGTCTACATGCGGCGCTAAGCTTGTCGGAGATTCGCGAATTGGCATTGGCGGTAGGTTTGCCCGCCAAGTGTGTTGCAATGACCAGCGATCGTCACTGGACACTACAAACTCGAAAGTAGTTGGAGCGCTATCGATGGAACAACCCTATCTGGATCTCATGCAACGCGTGCTAAGCGAGGGAGACCTCAAGAGCGACCGAACGGAAACCGGCACGCGCAGCCTTTTCGGCGCTCAAATGCGATTCCGATTGTCCGAGGGATTTCCTTTGATCACCACCAAGAAACTGCACTTGCGAAGCATTATCTACGAATTGCTTTGGTTCCTGAGAGGTGAAACCAACATTCAATATCTGAAAGACAATCGCGTATCGATTTGGGACGAATGGGCCGATGAACACGGCGAGCTCGGCCCCGTCTATGGCAAGCAATGGCGATCATGGCAATGCCCAGACGGCCGAATCATCGATCAAATCAAACAAGTGGAACAGCAGATCCGCGAAACGCCTGATTCGAGACGACTGATTGTCAGCGCTTGGAATGTGGCCGACGTCGCTCAAATGGCCTTGCCTCCGTGCCATTTGCTTTTTCAATTCTACGTCGCAAACGGCCGATTGAGTTGCCAACTCTATCAGCGCAGCGCGGATCTCTTTTTGGGAGTTCCATTCAATATTGCTTCGTACGCACTGCTGACCGCCATGATGGCCAAAACAACTGGGCTTGAACTCGGTGACTTCGTCCACACTCTGGGCGATGTGCATCTTTACGACAACCATTTGGATCAAGCGCACACTCAACTTGAGCGAGCGCCGCGAGCGGCTCCCAGATTGATTATCAAGAACATGCGGAAGAGTATCCTCGACTACGAGTTCGAAGATTTTGAGTTGCTAGGATATGAACCTCATCCGCATATTTCAGCACCGGTAGCCGTTTGAGTCATGCGAAGTAGCCATGTCATTGGTCATCCGGGAGTCTTTCTTGTTTTGCCAAACGTACAAACCTGTCACCCGCGAACGAGGCTTGATGACCTTGTTGGGCGAAACATCAAGTTGTTTCGCTGGAGGGGTTCGGTCATGCGTTGCAAAACTAGGGATTTTCTTCGAATGAATCCACTGTCGACTTGAAATCCTCGCAGTTTCGAATGTTGTTGAAATCAGCCTCCGATGTGACGCCTCTTCGTTTTTCGGGAGTGTCAAAAAACCCTGTGGTCTTTGCCCGCTTCAGGTATTCTACAGCTGCGTTTACGGCCTCTGTGCCAGCGGCATTTTCCAAGTCGCCCGAGGCGACCGATGCTGCTTGTGCTGCCAGGTAAAGTAACTCGCCAGATGGCGTTCCATTGGTGAGTGCATTCTCAATCTCAGCAACAGTATTTTTCGGATCGGTGTTTGCCAGGCATCGTGCCTTCAGCAATTGCCACTGTACACGATTCTTGTCCTCACCCAATTGCAATGTTCGGTCCCAGATAGCAAGTGCATCTAGGTGCTGATCTCGTTTCATAAGCGACGTCGCTTGCCCGGCGAGGGCTAGCTTCAACATTTGGTATTCCTTCGAGCCTGGCTTAACTTGATCGATTTTTGAATCGATAACTTTGACAGTTAAGACATACTGATCGAGCGCTTCCACAGATCGTTGAGTCTTTGCAAAGAAAGCTCCCAACGCGAAGTGACTATTGGCAAGTTGAAACGTGTAGTCGAGATCATCGGGATGCCGAGAAACTAATTCCTGAAGCTTTGCATTGCCAGTCTGGTAATTGCTTTCAGCTAGCTTTGAATCACCCAATCGGTCGTAGGCTACAGCGACCTTGATGCAATTTCGTGCCAGATTGACCGCGATGTCGGTCCGATCTGGAAACTCTCGTGTGATCTGGGTCAAAAGCTGAACCAGTCTCGCTAGAACCGGCATGCTTTTTTCTGGGCCCGTTTCCTGCGTAGGTTGAAACAAGTAAATCGAGTTGTTCTTGGCTGTCCGGACGGCACAAGTCACGAAAAAAAAGCAATCCGTTGGGCCTGAGCACACGCAAGGCCTCGGGCAAAAAAGTGGTG
>JANLUJ010001255.1:0-1300 GCA_031363425.1 Pirellula sp. | reverse complement strand
ATTCCGCTTTGAAGTTAGCGAGGAAGCCGTTGAGAGTTACTTTGGTTGCACCGTTGATCGTGGTCCCTTTGTTCCCGGTGATCTCAACTTTTCCGCCACCGAGATCTACCACCGCTACATCGTTTGCTTGGCTATCTCCTTCAATTTTTAGGCTTCCAAGTTTAATCGAGGCCAGAACATCTCCAGCCATCAGTGATCTTCCTTCCAAGCATTCCAGCCGCATAGGTCGACTATTTTTCCGCATCAGACTGACTCCGTTTCGAACTAGTGAATCGTGTATGAAAATCCTCCAACTAGAAGAGTCGGAAACGGCATCACTGTCCGCCAAAATAATTATTCAAGAGGGACGTTTTTTTGCGGTCGGTTTCATTGAGATAAGATCCCAGGTCTAGCCACCTATTTCCTGATAGCTGCGTTTGTCCAAACCACCAAAAAAGGATTCGTCGATTTTTGCCGAAATTATGGCGAAAGGGACACAATCCTGATCCTAAATTTTCTTACAATCTGCAAATCCGGTGTTCTAAATAGTTCCTTGTTTCTCATGGAAACAACTGACGGAGAAGATGATATGAGCAGTGTTCGAGTCCTTGTAGGAACTGCAAAAGGCGCATTTATACTCACGGCAGATGGCAATCGGGACAAATGGAAAATCGAAGGCCCACTATTTGCTGGCTGGACGATTTACCACATGAAGGGATCGCCAGTGGATGCTAATCGCATTTATGCATCGCAATGTAGCGACTGGTTCGGACAAGTCATTCAGCGTTCGAACGACGGCGGCAAGACTTGGGCACAACCGGGTGGGGAGGCGGTCCCTGAATTCACAGGCCAGCCTCCTGGAGTTAGCAATAGGTTTGTCTACGAAGGCAATGCAGGAACGCATATGTGGTACGACGGTACGCCGCATCCCTGGGAGTTCAAACGCATTTGGCACCTTGAACCGTCGCCAGCGGATATCGATATCGTTTATGCCGGTGCAGAAGATGCTGCCTTGTTCCGTTCTAATGATGGTGCGATGACTTGGAAAGAACTGCCAGGGCTGCGCAATCAACGCGGTTCCGAGTGGCAACCCGGAGCAGGTGGATTAGGGCTTCACACTATTTTGCTAGATCCGGGTAATCCGCAACGTATCTATGTTGCCATCTCCGCGGCTGGCGCGTTTCGAACGGACGACGGAGGAACGAACTGGAAGCCCATCAATCGCGGCCTGAGATCCAAGTACATTCCTGACCCGGATGCGGAGATCGGCCATTGCGTGCATCGACTAGCGCTGCATCCGTCAAGACCCGATGTGGTCTTC